>JALUUP010000396.1 GCA_027021285.1 Bacteroidota bacterium
TCCCCGCCGATTGCCACGACCAGTTCCGCTTCGTAATGAACGTCCGACGACATGGCGGGCAAGCGTATGCGCTCGCCCTCGAAGATGACGGCGGAGGTGGGCTTCAAAAAAACCACCGGGGACGTCCCGATCGTGTTGCCCAGTTCTTCGACGTGGGCGACGTAGTTCCGGCCGATGCAAAAGATGTTATTTATTGTCAGGGGTTTCTGGTTTCGAATGGAAATGTCCGGCATGCGTATTCCGCTTTCATGTTTTGCACATCGTATTAATGTATGCCAGGAACCGTACTTGTACAAATCCGGATTTCCCACCCGCCTCGCCCGGAAACGCAGAGACGCCCCGGAGGACGTCTCTTTCTTCTTTTCATCAAATCCATCTGCGGATTCGCCGCACACGACGCATGTACCTGCGAACCCGTAAGCCCGCGAGGCATTTTCAATAAAACACGAACGCGCCGGGATTGACGCCCGCCGGGAACTTGGTCTTCAGCGTGCCAGTGGGAGAGAAAACCAGCACACGGCCGGGTGTGACATAATCGCGCGGGTCGGAGACAAAGATATCCCCGCCCTTCGGGTTCACGCCCAGGGCGTACAAGCCGAACTCGTTGTACGAGGCCGAAGGAACGAGCACCTCTTGTTTTCCCGTGTCAAGGTCGATCTTCCACAACCCCTCCCCTGACAAGACGTAGGCGACGCGGCTGGTGTAGTCGATGTCGAGATCGGAAGGACTGCGCGGAATCCGGTACCGCCGGAGTTCTTTCCACGATCCCGCGTCGTACACGATCAGCCCGCCGCTGGAATCCGGCTGGGAATAGAAGTGGGAATACAGCACGTACAACCTCGATCGCCCTTCGTCTCCGAGGACGACCTGCGGATTCGGGCCCGCGGGAATGTTGCCTACGACCGTCCCGTCCAGGGACAACACGCTTAGCGTGCCCGCCAGGGGCTCATCCTTGCGCAAATCGCCCATGCCCGAGTTGACCACGTACACTTTTCCGTTGACGACAGCCACACCTTCCGGCGCCGGACCGACTTTCACCTTGCCCAGTACCTTCTGTGTCGCCGGATTGACCCGGATCACTTCGTCGGTATTCATCGCGGTGACGAACGCCAGGGTGTCGTTGGCGAACGCCATCCTCCGGGGAGAAAGTCCCTCACCAAGGTAGATGCGCGCGACCCATTTGGCCGAATCCGCGGAAAATATCTCGACGGTTTGCGAACCGGTCATGACAACGAACACCCGGTCCCCGTGCTTGACCAGGAAATTCCCCGTATCGCCGAGCCGGAGTCCGGGATTGACGGCGCGGAAGACATCCTGCGCAACGGTCCCGGTGGCCAGGTCGTACCGTGTCAGTGTGCTGTTATCCTGTCCCCACAATCCCTCGTTTAAAACGTAAACGCCTTTTACCGAAGGACCCGGCACAATGGGAGTGTCGGTTCCCGGATCGGTTGTGCAGCCCGTGATGACAAGGGCAAGAACAACGGCAAGCAGTGCAAATTTTTTCATGGATATGTATCTCCTGTTTGATAAATGAAACGGGTAATTCTTTTCAATTCAATGCATTAGACGATCCTTCTCAACATCTCTCAGAGCATTGCGACATCCGAAACCCCAACCGTAACCCTGAACGAAGTCGAAGGGCGGTGTCCAGTGAGCGAAGGTATGGATTCCCGCTTTCGCGGGAATGACGAGAGCGCGTTGATGGGTGTCATTCTCGATACCGTAGCCCTGAGCGGAGTCGAAGGGCGAAGGGACATATTGAACTCCCTCCAATTATTTTGATGAAACGTGCATTTCAA
>JALUUP010000397.1 GCA_027021285.1 Bacteroidota bacterium
CCGCGGTGGAATGCATATTTCGCCCAGGCCCGTTCACACCATGCCGGAAGGAGCAATAACCTACGATCCGCTCGGGATTGTGAAATGCATTGCCGTCAATGATGCAAGCGCCGGTTCCATAGGGTGGGTCCCGGTAGATATCACCGAACGAACAAGGTATGAATTCGACGCGCGTGAACACTTCGTGGAATATTTCGGCGCCTTCGATCCGGATGAGGGAGGTGCGTGGCGGATCCTGCCGTTTCTTGCCTGCCGGACAAACCATTATGATTTCTTCAACCCCGTTCATCGCGAGTTGTACCATGAAGCGTTGACAATTGTCAAGTCCTCCAAGATAAAGCTGGATGGATGCTTCTGGGATGAACCAGGGTTTACCGCCGGTTACGGCGTGTTCCCGGTATCAGGGGAATTGGAGGATCGCTATTATCAGGCAACGGGAGTCATGTTTCGTGAAGACTTGTGGAAACTTGTGCTGGATGCTCGTGATGGAAGCCACGCGACGGCGCGAAGGAGCTATTTCTCTTTGCTCCAGGAAGCGCTGGTGAAAGCAAAGGAGGAGGCCGTTGAGGTCGTTCGGGAATTGTGGGGCGACGAAACGGTGTTCGGCATTCATGATACCTGGCACTGGGAGTCAGCGGACATGTCCGACATGAATCATGGAAGCCTCGACGTGTGGAAAGCAGGAATGGTGAACAGTTGTGGTTTTGTTGACCTCGGGAGCGCGAATCTCCTGGAAGATGCGGATGCGGATTTCTATGCCAATCTCGCCGCGATCAATACGGTCGGTCTATCATTAGGCAGGAGAAGCTCTCTTCGCGCGGCATTCAACAACCTGTGGGTGTACGACACCGGCAAACCGACGGACGTTCAAATCGGAGTGATGGAGCATTGTGTCGATGCAATGGCGCTTTTCGGGCTGCGATGGCTCGCGCATATCTATGGACCTGCGGGGAGACCCGGTGAAGAATCCTCCTTCCTAGGGTTGCCGTTTACGCCGGGTTATCCCGCTCACTGTACGTGGCCCGGTTTCCCGGGATGGAATCGTAAATTGATCGATCATTTTCAGGCCGTCGAACACCGGTTACCGGAAAGGAATATCCTGCTCGTCTTTCCCGTGGAATCGTTGTACGCGGAGACGTTTTACCGCGCCGATACCATGGCGCAAACAATATTCGAACTCGTATTGGCCCTGACCGACGCTCACTACCATGTCGAAATTGCTTCAATGTCAGCGCTTGAAAACCTGACCTGGAAGGATGGGCTGTTCCAGGATGGAGAGTTTGCGTATGAGGTAGCGATTGTTCCATATCCGTCTGGCTTACCGGATTCGCTTCGTGCCGTTCTCAGAGAAGGGAATGAAAGGACCTTCTACGTGTTCGAATATCCGCAGGAGGTGCCTGGTGGTTGGGCTGTTGATTCACTGGCGAGCGGGAAGGCCGAAGCCGTCTCTGATGTATTTCGGTGGCTCGCGAGCTTTCACGGGCTGCGGCCCGTAAAAGCGCCGGAGAGAAGCTGGGTTACCCTGACGCGGACTTCCAGCGGGCACGTGGTGTCGCTTGCACCTTCGCGATTTGGGTACGGGTACCGGGGGCAGGTTTCGTTTCAAAGAACGTCGATCGCTATCGATAAGCAGACAAGTCTCGTTCGCATTTTCTTTTCACATGAAGGCAAAGCCGAATTGTTGTGATAACTTCACCGATTCTCCGACCATGACGCTGCACATCGGAAGATTTCATTTTACATCGTCGGGGCGCGGCGTTTACAGGGCCGAGCTTCCGGATGTCGATGAACGCAACAAG
>JALUUP010000398.1 GCA_027021285.1 Bacteroidota bacterium
ACCGTCGGCGCGGGTTCAGGCTCTACCGGATTGTCCTCGCGGCAGGATGAAAAGCCAATCAGGAATGAACACGTGAGACCGAGAAGAAACGGGAAAGATAGACGAGTCATAGGTTTCGCCCCATTCGTTTCCGTTACGGGTGATGTTATAGTAAGAGGAAGGTAGGAAATTATTCGCGTTATTTCAACCCGAATGTCCCGGCCATCTCCAGGATCAGCGAGGGACGCTTGACAAGCGCCGTTCTGAACACGCCCCAGATGGTTTGCTTTTCGCGCGGCAGCTTCAAGACGGACGCGGCGATACTGTTCAGCGTCTCGTCGGAAAGGTTGAAAACGGCTTTCTTCATCTTGTAGTAGGTACGGTTTCGTGCGCCGCGCAGTTTCTCCCACCGCCGGGGATAGTCCTCCAGCTCCGCCATGTCGCCGGCAGCCACCGCCCTGGCGATGACCTCGCCCGCGATCTTGCCCGCCTGCATCGCACCCGCGATCCCGCCTCCTGAAACCGGGTTGACCTGGCGCGCCGCGTCGCCGACAAGGACCACGTTGTCTTTCACGATCTCGCGCAGTGTGTCCACGCAAGGGACACCTCCCGCCACGGTGGTCAGAACGCCCGCCTGCGGGAACCGTTCTTTAATGAATTCTTCCAGGATGTACAGGGGCTTGCGAGTCCTGGCCGCCATCCCGCTTATGCCCACCCCGACATTCACCATGCCATGCCGCTTTGGAAACATCCACAGGTAGCCCTGCGGAGCCCACCGCGAGCCAAAATGAAACTCGCAGACGTCATTCTCCATATGAACGCCCGCCAGTGTCATCTGGGCGCAGCATTCCATGTCGCGGAAGTCGGTGGTGGTGTCGATTCCGGCCCATTTTCCCAAGCGGGATTCAACGCCGTCCGCGCCCACGATGACGGTTCCCCGGACTTTACGCGGGACTCCTTTCCACGTGTACGTAACGCCGACAATGCGTTCCCGACCGTTCATGGATTCCTTCCAGAGGCCGTTCACGTATGCCTTGGTCACCACGTCCGCGCCCGCCTCGACCGCGGCCATGGCAAGGTCGTAATCAAACACGCGGCGTTCCAGCACGTACCCCGTTCCCCCGATGTCGGGCTCCACCACGGTGCCGTCGGGAGCGACGAGGCGAAACCGGTTTATGGTGGCGGCGATCCAGCGCGGACGGATTTCGATGACCCCGTTCAAACCATCCCTGCCCACGGCCTCGCCGCAACGCACCGGCATCCCGATGTCGCGATCCTTCTCCATCAACAGGACGCTGCAACCGCCGCGGGCCGCGTACATCGCCGTGATCGAACCGGCCGGCCCGGCTCCAACCACGATGACATCGTACCGGTCTTTCATGCCGCGGCGCGTTCTTTTTTCGGGGGTTTATTGAACACCAGGACGTCGAACGGGCACGACCACACGCACTTCGCGCAGTTGGTGCACCGCGACTCGATGATTTCGATATGCGCTTCCTCCAGCTCGATGGCATCCTCGGGGCAAACGCCCACGCAGCACCCACAGAAGTCACACATGTTAGGCTTGATTTCAATCAAAAGCATGGAAAGTCCTTTCTCATAATTCCAGTACACAGAATAAGAAAATCTCCCGAACGGCGAAAGACAGGGGCGCGGAGGAGCAATCCGGCAAACCTCTGTTACCACGGCCCCTCGCATGATGTGGGAAGAATTCATCCTTGTATGTTGTCACCCGAATCGGTAAGTTTTTTGGAATGAAAACTCGCGATGACGCCCTGGCATTGCTTCATGAATACACCGCTTCCGAGGGGCTGCGCAAGCACGCCTACGCCGTGGAAGCGGCCATGCGGGAGTACGCGCGGAAGTTCGGCGAGAACGAGGAACTATGGGGAATCGTCGGCCTGATTCATGATTTCGACTACGAAAAGCACCCCACGGCGGAGGAACATCCCATGGCGGGCGCCGCCATCCTCGAAGAACGGGGCTATCCCGAATCCATACGGCGCGCGGTGCTTTCGCACGCCGATCACTCCGGCGTGAAACGTGAAAGCCGCATGGAAAAAACGCTGTATGCCTGCGACGAACTCTGCGGGTTCATCACCGCCGTCGCTCTCGTGCGCCCCAGCCGTCAAATCGCGGATGTCAAGGTCAAATCGGTGAAAAAGAAAATGAAAGACAAGGCGTTCGCGCGAGCAGTAAGGAGGGAAGACATCGTCCGGGGAGCCGAAGAACTGGGCGTCCCTCTTGACGAACACATCGCGACCTGCATCGCGGCCATGCAAGGCGTCAGCGATGCCCTGGGATTGTAACACCAAAACAGGAAGAGACAGAAACACTCATGTGTGGCATAGTTGGATACATCGGAACACAACCCGCTGTCCCCATTCTCATCAACGGGTTGAAACGGCTGGAATACCGCGGCTACGACTCGGCTGGTATCGCCGTGTTGAAAGACTCGGAGGTGCGGGTCATCAAGCGGGCGGGAAAAGTCGTGGACCTGGAAAACCTCGTCGCGTTGAACAACCTGGACAGCAGCATCGGTATTGGTCACACGCGCTGGGCCACCCACGGCGAACCTAACGACGTCAACGCCCATCCCCATCTTGACCAGACCGCGTCCCTGGCCCTCATCCACAACGGAATCATCGACAACTACTCCGTTATCCGGAAAAAGCTGGAAACCCAGGGATACCGGTTCCAGTCGGAAACAGACACCGAATCACTGGTACAGCTCATCTCCGCGTTCATGGAGATCACGCACGACTTCGTCAAAGCGGTGCAGCTTGCGCTGAGCGAGGTGGACGGAACCTACGGCCTCGTGGTGATGAACAAGGAACAACCGGACATGCTGGTCGCCGCCCGGCTGGGAAGCCCTCTGGTTATCGGTGTGGGAGACGACGAGTACTTCGTGGCGTCCGACGCCTCCGCTATCGTTGGACATACACGGCAGGTCGTATACCTCGATGAAGGGGAAATCGCCATCATCACGAGAAGCGGTTACGAAATCAAGACGATCGCCAACGAACCGGTTACGAGGCAGGTAGAACAAATCACGTTCGACCTCGAGCAGATCGAGAAGGGCGGCTACGACCATTTCATGTTAAAAGAGATTTTCAACCAGCCCCAGACGATTCTCGATTCCATGCGCGGCCGTCTTTTACCGGACAAG
Organism: Bacteroidota bacterium; assembly: GCA_027021285.1. Classification (GTDB taxonomy): domain Bacteria; phylum Bacteroidota; class Ignavibacteria; order SZUA-365; family JAADGX01; genus JAADGX01. Next base: position 3,149 of record JALUUP010000398.1, read on the forward strand.
GGTTCCGCGCGCCTGGGCGGCCTGCGCGAGGTCGTGCACGTTCTCAACAACGCCAACCGAATTATCATTACCGCCTGCGGCACTTCCTGGCACGCGGGCCTGGTGGGCGAGTACATGCTGGAGCACTACGCACGCATCCCTGTGGAAGTGGAATACGCCTCGGAATTCCGGTACCGCAATCCTATCATCACCGAGAACGACGTTGTCATCGCCATCAGCCAGAGCGGAGAGACCGCCGACACCCTGGCGGCCCTGCGGGAAGCCAAGAACCGCGGCGCCACCGTCATCGGCATCTGCAACGTAGTGGGAAGCACGATCGCGCGGGAAACGCACGCCGGGGTGTTTATCCACGCAGGACCGGAAATCGGGGTGGCGTCCACGAAAGCCTTCACCTCGCAACTGGTCGTGCTGAGTCTCATCACGCTCATGCTGGCCCGGAACCGGGGATTCCTTTCCAGGGAGGATGGAGAGAAGGTCGTCAAGGAAATGCTGGTCTTGCCGGACAAGGTGCAGGAAATCCTGCAACTCGCGGACGAGATCGAGCGCGTTGCCGACGAGTTCAAGGACTGTGAAAACGCGCTCTACCTCGGTCGGACGTACCAGTTTCCCGTCGCGCTCGAGGGCGCGTTGAAGCTCAAGGAGATCTCGTACATCCACGCCGAGGGCTACCCCGCCGCGGAAATGAAGCACGGTCCCATTGCTCTCATCGACGAAAATATGCCGGTTGTCATTATCGCGCCCCAAAACGGCATACACGAGAAGGTTGTCAGTAACATCCAGGAAGTCCTCGCCCGAAAGGGACGCGTCATCGCCGTCTGCAACCACCAGGATCCCATCATCCACGAGCTGGCCGAAACGAGCATCAACATCCCGCGCACGATGGATTTCCTCTCTCCGATCCTCTCCATCATACCCCTGCAACTCCTGGCGTACTACATCGCTGTCAAGAGAGGATGCAACGTGGATCAGCCGAGAAACCTGGCCAAGAGCGTAACGGTCGAGTGACGAACTCGCAGCCATGGATCAAAGCGAGACAATAGCGACCCCCGGCGAAACCAACCTTCTTCCCGAAGAGCTGAACGAGGAAATTTTCCGCCTGAAAAAAGAACTGAACGCCGTCATCCTGGCTCATTACTACCAGGAATCGGAGATCCAGGACCTCGCCGATTTCATCGGCGACAGCCTCGAGCTGTCGCGCAAGGCGTCGCAGACGGATGCGGATGTGATCGTCTTTGCCGGTGTTCACTTCATGGCCGAGACGGCGAAAATTCTCAGCCCCGACAAGACCGTGCTCCTGCCCGACCTCGAAGCGGGATGTTCCCTCGCCGACAGCGCTCCCGCGGACTTGTTCCGGCACTACCGCCTCCAACACCCTGACCACCTGAGCCTGACGTATATCAACTGTACGGCGGAGGTCAAGGCCCTCAGCGACATCATCGTCACGTCCAGCTCGGCGGAGCGCATCCTGCGCGAATTGCCGGAGGATATTCCCGTTCTCTTCGCCCCTGATCGAAATCTCGGGCAGTACTTGCAGCGCGTCACGGGCCGGGACATGCTCTTGTGGCAGGGCACCTGCCTCGTGCACGAGCAGTTCAGTGAACGAAAGATCTTCGCCCTGCGCAACGAGCACCCGGAAGCGAAACTCATCGCTCACCCCGAGTGCGAGGAAGTGATTCTCGACCAGGCCGATTTTGTAGGCTCGACCAGCGCCCTGCTGAAATTCACACAGACCGATCCCAGCCCGGCCTTCATCGTGGCCACGGAACCCGGCATCATCCACCAGATGGAGAAAGCTTCACCAAACAAGCTGTTCATCCCCGCCCCACCGGATTCTTCCTGTGCCTGCAACGAATGCCCGTACATGAAGCTCAACACACGCGAAAAACTCTACCTCTGCATGCGCGACCGCAAGCCCGAAATCACCATGGATGAATCCCTTCGTCGGCGCGCCCTCGCGCCGCTCCAGCGTATGCTCGATCTTACCTCGGATTCCTCGACGAATATTCATTCCCTCCTCGAAGAAATCCGTCTGCCGTTCACCGGATAGACTTGCTTCCTGCAACGATTCCTTGTACGGGAATTTTCTTGTGTTAAAACTGTTCTCGTTTCTTACCCAAGAAAAAAATTCCGCGTTTTTCCGCAGCGGTCCTACAGCACAGGTATTTACTATATGTCCACGCAGGCCACGGGCGGAAGATGTTTTACGAATTTGGCTTGTGGATAAAAAACACTATATTTTTACGATATTATAGGAATCCGATCTTCGGTTCACAACCCTGAACATAGAGGTACTGACCATGAATCATCAGTTCATTCTGTTTCGGGGGAGGGCAATCACTTTTCTGCTGCTGTGCATCGCGCTTTCAGCAAGCGTACGTGCCCAGGAACTCAACTACCTTTTCGGTGTTGACCTGGGCGGCAATATCCTCGGCAACGATTACACCATTCATCTTTACGATTACCTTGTTCGACCTATAGGCTCCGTGTATGGCGAGTATTACCTCACCAACTCGCTGGCGCTCCACGCTTCGTTGGGCGCGGGAATGTTCGCATGGGACGTGGATCGTTCCAAGATCAGGACCGGTTTCGGTTACGGCCAGGTCGGAGCGATGTTCAGGTTGTATGATAACTTCGATTATCCCATCCCTGCCGTGTTTGCCCGTGCGGGAATTCTGAGCAAGAAGGTTCTGACAAACCAAGGCGGGTTTCCGGTCGAAGAGGATTTGCTTCTTAAATTCATGTACTCGCTTGGGGTCATCCTCGATTACCGCATCACCGAGCGTCTTGCCCTGCGCCTGAATTTCGCCGCGAATCTCACCAATATCGACGACCTGGACGGCACCATCGCGGGACAAAAATACGATGGATTCACTTCGGCAACGGTAGGTTTGTCGTGGCTGGTTTTCAGATCTGAACCGGGCATCAAACCTGAGTTATCTGAACTGACACCGGTATCGATTGACACTACAGCATCTCAAGACGAAGAAAGTGCCGGTAATATCATGGATCATGGGGACCCGAGATCCGTGGAAGTCCTGGGTCACCCGCTTGGAATAAACATGAGTAACGCGCGTTCGGATACCGATCGTACCGTCCAGAAAGAAATTACGCCGGTAGAGTCCGCCGATCTCGCGCGGGCTGATTCCGCTGCATCTCGACCCATGGAACCGCTCTCGAACGACACCTCCAGCGGGCTTCTTACGATGGAAAGCGTGGATCCCACCGCAAAAAAACACGCTGATTCCGCCGGGCGCACGTTCATCGAACACCTTGCTGATTCGATCACGCACGCAAACACCAACCCCAACAACGGCACGACAAAACCGTCGGTCGATTTTGAAACCGTAAAGACCATGCCCCTTTCACCGGAAAAGGCTGAACTTCGCTACATCGTCGACAAGGGCGACGTGGTTGACGTGGAACTTCCCGACATGGACATAGGCAGGGACAGCATGCCACAGGATTCGTCGAACGCTGCGGCCGTGAGAAAACTTCCCCCGGAAAAGGCTCTGCAGATTACCCGGTACCTCGAGCCGGTATTCGGCACAAACGCTATCACCGTGGGATCAATCCTTGACAAAGCAACCCGCTATTCAGCCGGTCAAGAAAAACGCGAAGTTACTATCCGCAGTTGGAAGCCCCTGGCACTCGCCAATACAACAACGGATATTACCATGCCCGCCGTTTCCGAGGTAACCGTTCCCGAACCAGCATTGGATTCCATCCGCGACCGGGTGCCGGGTGCCGCCACCGAAACAAACGACGCTCATCCACCCCGCCTCGATCCAAACACTCCTCCATCGACAACTACCACCGGGTCCGGGAACAGGAAGGATCAACCGTCTTCGGAAAAAGCGGGGACAACTATGCCGATCCAGCACGACGCGGCACCGATATTCCCCCGTACGTTGAACATCGAGGAAAAGGCAACCCTGGCACGGGAGAAGGTCGAGGAAGCTTTCCAGCAAGCGCTTGCTATAGATTCGTACCTGAAAGATGAAAAGCTGCCGGAAAAGAAAATCGCTATCGTGGTCTCCGAAGTGTACTTCGAGTTCGATAAAACCGACATCACGCCCGAAGCGCGGCTGGTTCTCGACAACGTGGTTCGCCAGCTCCAGGTTCATCCCGACGTGACGGCGGAAATCCGTGGCTACGCCGACGAAATCGGCGACGAGGAATATAACCAGGCCCTCTCCCGCAGACGCGCGGATGCAGTGACACGGTACCTGTTTGAACGAGGTATACAATCGCCACGTTTGAAAGCCATCGGTTTCGGAGCCATCCACGCAAGTTCCCAGATCACCCCGTCCGTCCAGTCGCGGCACCGCAGGGTCGAGATCACCCTCGTCAACCGGCGCTGAGAAACGATATTACCAGGTCACTAAGGTTGAAGTCCCATCTTTTTCACGAATGCTCGCGCACGTTCGAGATCAACGGCATTTCGTGGATCACCTCCGCGCTTTACGGCGGAACCGACAATGACGCCGTCCGCGATTTCGAGCGCTTGTCGAACCGTCGCATCCGTCACCCCGCTGCCTATGTACACGGGAACCGTTGAAGCAACCTTTGCTTCGCGCAAATCCTCCCAGTCAACCGGCGAGCCTGTCGCGTCGCCCGTGACGATAACCGCGTCAGCCATTGCGCGTTGAACGAGGTCTTTCACGGCCCTGTTCATGGAAACGGGCGACAGAGGTTGCGCGTGTTTCACCAGGACGTCGGCGAAGATTGAAACCTCCGGACACAACCCGGCTCGTGCGCGCTGAATTTCCGCCGCATTGCCTTCTATCAGGCCTTGGTCCGTGGCCATGACACCCGCAAGCACATTCACCCTGATATATTCCGCTCCCGACACGGCGGCCACGGCCAGCGCGGACAAGGCGTCGTTCCGAAGAACCTGTACGCCGAGAGAAACGGGGAATTTTTCGCGCAGGCGGCACGCGATTCTGCTCATGGCTGCGACCGTCACCCGCTCCACGCTGTCCTTGAAAAATGGAACGTCCCCGAAGTTCTCGAGCAGGATTCCATCGAAACCCGCGCTCGTATAGGCGCCGGCATCCCTAAGCGCGCGTTGCTCGATTGACGCGAGATCACCTTCGTATCCCGGCGCACCGGGCAAGGGCAACAAGTGAATAACTCCAATCAGCCTGGGGAACATGATACGCCTCTCTTCGGGTTGTAAAACCTCTTTCCAAACGGTTCAGAAATTGATAGCT
>JALUUP010000399.1 GCA_027021285.1 Bacteroidota bacterium
GCAACCCGGCGAAAGACAGCACCGTGTATCTCGACGCCCGGTTTTCCATCCAGCGCCTTGCCGGCGGACGCGACCTCCTCGACCGCGACGTGCGGTATCATCCCGTCCCCTACCGAAAACCGACCGACTTCGTGCTCGTGGGCAACCCGGCATTCTCGCTCGACAGCTCCCGGCAGGTGAACGTGTCCCGGTCCGTCCGAGGTGTACAGCGGGATCGCGAGTCCACGCGCGGCAACAGCGACCGTGGATCGGGATGGGCGCCTCTGCCCGGCACGGAAAAGGAAATAGAAGCCATCGCCGGTATTTGTCGCGAGCACAATATCCCATTCAGGATGATCACGAAAGAAAGAGCCGTCGAGGAATCGATCAAGGCGCTGGCGGACAGCTCGCCCCGCGTGCTCCACCTCGCCACGCACGGCTTTTTCTTTTCCGTGCAGCGTAAAGCGGAATTTACAGGCGCCTTTTCACTCTCCCTGAAACGCGGGGGAAACCGCCTGCGGATCGAGGACAACCCCATGTTGAGGTCGGGGCTGGTCTTCGCCGGTGTGAACCGGGTGTGGAACAGCGGACGCGCCATACCCGGGGTTGACGACGGCATCCTTTCCGCGCTGGAAATAAGCCGGCTGAACCTGACCGGCACGGAGCTCGTCACGCTTTCCGCCTGCCAGACCGGCCTGGGGGACATTCGCAACGGCGAAGGGATTTTTGGATTGCAGCGGGCATTCAGAGCGGCAGGTGTCCGGGCTCTCATTATGAGCTTGTGGAAGGTCGCAGATAAACCCACCGCGGAGATGATGGCAATCTTTTACCGGCGCTGGATGGATGGGATGTCGAAAGCGGACGCTTTTCTCGCCGCCCGACTGGAGATGCGTTTCCGGTATCCTGCACCCTTCATCTGGGCGGCATTTGTCCTGGTGGGTGAATAGGAAATATTCTCTCATGGAAAACTCGAGCCTAAAGTCTATCTTGCAGAAGAAAGGCTGCCTAATTATTCCGCAGAGTATTTTTGATAATGTGTACGGTAAATTCAGCGTTGACGCCACCTTTGTAAAGTACCCATGGGCCCTCAACGACCTAGATTGTCGAAAATCCTCTGATACCAAACGTGCGCACATACTCAGGAGTTAATTCCGAAAATAACAACGGGTTACCGCCCGGTCATCGAAGATAGTTCAATACTTCCTCTTTTCCCTCATCGATTACGAATACAACATCAGGATACTTTTCTTTTTAATTCAGCAGTTGGTTGATTACTGTGCTTGAGTTCAAGTATTGAGAATAACAAAAACAGAAATGTGTACACTTTTGCAAAGCGAGCACTTTGCAGCACGCAAGGCAGCTCTTCCCAGAGCGGCATAGCTCACCCTTGTAACAACCTGTTTTTTGAAGTCCCAATTTGATAATATATCTCACCATTTATACTGTTTTTCTTTTTTGTATAAACGCCAATCGTTCAATCTACGTATTTCAATATAATCCGGGCGTTTCGAGAGAATTTGATATGGCCGTTTTCCCTGGCTGATAATATAGTCCATACGTGAATACGAATCGATTATTTCTTTTACTCCGGCAAGAGTATTTACCAATTTTACCCATTCGATATATAAGGGCAGCTTTTTCTTTTCCTTGACAAGCCCAAACCTGTACCTGTTCAGCTTTGTTGGTGCGACACCGTGGTTCCAGATGATCTGGTAATTATTGTAGTGAATCAAGACTGCCTTCCCCCTGTAATCCGGTGAATCTATTATTGAAGCTACAGTCGAGTGTGTGAATTCACTACCCCGGGGATAAAACTTTGTAAAATCCAATGATATGGGATAAAATTGGATAAAGTAGTGAAACCAAAGTATCGAATACATTAATACCGCCGAAACCACAAGAATAGGTGGAAAATTTTTCCAAAGAGCGGGGACCACCCAGCTTAATACTATTATCAACCCAACGAGGAAGAATACACTGAATCGCTTATATAGAAACGCTTGCCCCGGCAAATTACTAGGTAACACCCAAAAACATAGAAACGCAGCACCCGTGAAAATAAGTGTGGCAAATTGTAACCTCGTTATCTGAAAGGGATGCTTTTTATATCGATATCCACAGACAATGACTGGAATAACGATGGCAGCCGAAAACAATAATGCTACAATGTGGCCAAGTAAACCTTGGGCAATCGCCCTCCCGTCAATGGTAAGGAGCAAGAACAAACGCCTGCCAAGACTTTGAATAAAATAAAACTGGTAATACTCTTTTAAAAACGAAAAAAAAGAAAACGCATGGAAGCCAGGATCGTTGATCATCCAAATGATGAAAAACAAACAGGTCGGTAAAAGTGGGAGCCACTTTATCAACATCGACTTTGCGTATCTACCAGTTAAAGAATCGTATATCTCAATACAGATGAAACATAAACCTGCAAAGAGAAACGCCAAGTGATGAAACCAATACAGTATCAATAATATAATACAAACATAAAGACCATTCGATACCGAACGCTTTGAAAGATAGTTTAAATGAATATAAAAATACAGGAGAACAAGAGGAATTGAGAACGTATACCCTGAGAATCCCCATATTGCCGCAAAATTCCATAAAACGAGGAATGATAACAACGAAATACACGTATTCCAGGAATGTTTTTTTGCTATAAGGAAAACCACGAGCGGTAATGAAATAACATATAATATATATAGCACCCGATAACTCCACACCACGTCGGGAAAAAGAGAACCCAGTACGACATGAGCGATTGTCGACTGGTACCAGATGATCGTGATTTGATAAGCTGACGATAAAACGGAGCTACTATCGTTTCGATACTTATAAATCGTCGATTCAGCCAAGTGGTTTGGGAGATCTGTAAAAGGATACGTAGGCAATTTTATCAGCATAATGCAGTTGACAATTATTACGAACAACCAAAATGACGCGAAAAGTACTTTCTTTCTGCTCATTTTTTCCAAATGTCTCCCGATTTTACTGGTTTCGCTTGAGGGCCTATATTCTTGTATTACAGATTTAAATAAAACTACACTTGTTTTGAAACCTCATATCACGAGAAAAGAATACTGAAAAATGCGTTTGGTGCAAAATGTCTGTCACGTCACCCCCCCCCTCAACATCGACGATTTCCTTTACGAGACCTGACATCCAATTGAACCATTGAAAAACTCATGACATGAACAGTGCAACATGGCAGATATCCTACTTTCTGAACGCGTCATCGCTCCACAATCCTCGCTCGTTTTCCCTGGCGTCCCGCTCCGCCCGGCGGTATTCCTCCATCTCGTCGAAGGGAAAGCGCGTATAAGCGTGCGCGTACCCGTCCGAAATCATCTTCAGGTTGATGCTTGTCCCATCCTCCAGGAACACGTACCGAAGCAGGCGGCCGTACCGATCCCGGTCCCCGGTTTGGGAATCCCGGCGGAGCATAACACGCCTGCCCTCGACGAGGCGCCGCGCGTACTGTTTCGCTTTCTTTCCCAGAATCTTGATCACGTTCTTCGTAACACCTGATCGTTCCGCGTCCGACCGCAGCTTGGACGACTCGTGCAGTTCCGGTGTGTCGATGCCGACGAGACGGACTTTCTCGCCGCCGGCCAATTCGTACGTGTCGCCGTCAACCACCCTGGCTACAAGCTCACCTGCATCGCCTTGATCGACAGTCGAAAAGAAATCCCCTCCCCCTGCGCTCCTGATGAGCGCAGCGGCAGAAAGAACCAGGAGGACAAGCAGCGAAGCGTAGAGTCTTTTTCTCATCGGTCCGTAGGAATTCCGTTACTGTTAAAAGATGTCAAGAATTGTCATCAGCATAAGCTGACTCTATCGACGACAAAATACTATATAGCAGTCCAGGTATAAAACTGTCGTCAGCCTGCCCGTAATGAGACTATCATTCCACCGAGTGGACGTTGAGCCCGAAATATGCGTTTCTTCCCCGTCCTGGCAGGTTGTTGACACTCAGATGCTCGTTGTAATAATGATCAAGCAGGTTCTCGACGCCCAGCTTGATGTCCAGAAAATCCCAGGCACGGAATCGACCGCGAAGGTTAAGAAGGATAAATCCCGCGGTCCGGTCTTCCAGCGTGGTCCGGGAAGCAATCCGGTTCTGGGCGCTGGCGAAACGGGATTCGATGGCAAACCGGAATCGATCCGAGCTCCATTGTATTCCGAGTCCCCCTTCCAGAGGTGGAATCAAAGGCAGTGGCTCGTTCAGTTCCCGGTTCTGGCCGTAGGTGTAGGCAGCCGAGACGTGCATCCTCAGGCCCCGTGCGACATCCATGGAGCCCTTGACCTCCACCCCGGTTATGAAAGCCGAAGTAATGTTGGCAAACGTCTTGAATTCTTCCGACTGGATGACCCCACTGATGTAGTTCCTGATATTGTTATAGTACACGTTTATTCGGAAATCATGCTCCGGGCGAGAATAATCCATCGATAATTCCGCCTGGTAACTGGTTTCCGGCTTCAGCAGGGGGTTACCGGTATAGAAGTAACCATCGGTTACGTTGTACAAGAAGAAGCCGTAATTCTCGATGTGGCTGGGTATCCGCTCGCTCCGGGCCACGACGAGTTGAACAGCGCCGTAGTCGCCGATCCGGTATTCGATCGCTGAGCTGAAACTGAAGGATGTTAATGTCTGCCGCATGTCGCCGGTTTCCCAAAAAGCTTCGAGTTGTCTGCGGCCGAATTCGTTCCGCAGGTCGCGGTCGGAATAATCGATACGCAGGTTTGTCCGCAACCGCAACCGGTCTGTCAGTAAACGGCTGTAATCAACAACAGCGGCAGTGTTGTAAAGAAGCACGTCACCGAGGTTGAGCAGGTAGGCGTCCGATACTCCCGGCAACACACTGACCATCTTCATGTCCGCAAAGGCGGTCAACCGGTAGAAATCAAGAATCAAGTTGAGACGGTGGCCGCCCGTAACCAGGGAGATTTCTTCGTTCACACCCGCTGTGCGCGTTTTGCCGAACATGGGCATGTACATGTTCCGCATAACCGGCCGAACTGTGACATCGCGATCGTAATCATCCATCCAGTGATCGATGCGGTTGAAATACACCATGCTGCGGAACGACTTGACGCCGCGAAACGGATTCATCCAGTGGTGTTCCAGACGGTAAATCTGCGACTTGGTGGTGGTGGCATCCATCAACAGCACCGGGTAGCCGATGTTGCTGGCGTTGTCGCCGATGAAAGAGAATTCCATCCGCTGGCCGGCCCCAAGATTCAGGGACATGTCCATTTTGTAATTGTTCTTGGCAAAGCCTGAACCGGTGATCACCTGCCCACCCCCGGCACGGAAATCACCCGATTTCTTAAGTGAAACCGTCGCGCGAAGGGCGATCAATGAATCCGCGTAGTTGACGATGCCCCGGTACCGGCGCAGACCAGAAACCGTTTCGTAGCCTATCTCCGATTGCGCGAGGAAGGGGCGTGTAAAATCCGCTTTATGGGTCACCATGTTGAGGGTTCCCCCGATGTTTGCCGCCTTGGTCAGGTCCAGGGAATTCTTGCTGACTTCCAGCTTTTCAAGATTTTCAACCTCCACGTATGCCGTTACAGGGTCCATACGATCGACACATGCGCCGAAGATTTTCATCCCATCGATCACTACGCCGATGCGCCCTGCATCCATTCCCCTGATGGTCGGTTCCAGGGCGAAGTTCGCCCGCCGGATCATGGAGATACCCGCCACGTTCCGTATGACGTCTTCGGTGGCGTTGAGCCAGCCAGATTCGGCATCCCCGCGATTCCTGCCGTACACGACGATCTCATCCGGAAAGGCTATCACAGCGGGCGTCAGGGACACGTTCAACACGGCGACGGTTTTTTCAGACACTCGCACTTCTTCCACGCTCGGTTCATAACCAAGCGCCGAGATAACGAGACGATACGACCCCGGCGGCAACGACAGGTGGAAATAACCACTGCTGTCGCAGGCGGTCCCGCGCTGCGTACCGTGCATTCTGACGTTTGCGAACGGAACAGGCGCTTCCATGGCTGCGTCCATAACCCGCCCCCGTATCGACGACTGGGCGGTAAGCATACTGATATTCCCAAGGAATAACAGCAGCAAGGCAACCATCCGGTAATACAGCATGCGTTTCAATTACTACGCAGACGCGTTATCACGCAGCGCGCCTGGAGCATTCTCCTCTCGTGATTTCCCGTTTCCCACACACCGGCTGGCAGGGACCGGAGTTTATGGAATAGTGATATCAAAGCTGGTATGGAGGAGCGAGTCACCTCGCGCCAAATCCAGGTCCACCCGCCAATCACCGGTCATTGTGAAATTCACCTTTCCGAGATAATGCCCGTTCTGTTGATGGGTCGGATCGACATTATTGGGTGAACCATGTCCCATGGACGGCATGGTCGGTTCCATTTTGACCGCCAGGTCCTCTACCGCCGGGAATGACATCATGGTTTCTCGGTAATGCACGGTGATCTCAAAATCGTTCATTCCAACTACGGGTTTCTCCGGTTTCACCAGGGTGATGAAATAATTCTTCCCATCAGTTCCTGCCACAGATTTGAGCATATTCCCCGCGGCAACGTTGATGTTCATAACAACCTCGCCTTCCGTTCCGTTCTCTTCGTCACGAAAGTTCACGCGCAATTCCCACATACCGGCCATGATAAAGTTGACCGCGCAGTGGAACAGACCGTTGATTGCAGAGACGCCTTCATGATCCTCATGGGGAGCGGAGTGTTTCATCGCTCCCATGTCCATCATCGGTACGACTGAAACCGCCGCCCTGTCAACCAACGCGCCAGTCGACGTCTTGGTCAATTTCACGTAGATGCGGTGATACCCGACGGCAAAGGTCTTTTCGGAATATAATTCGACCTTGTAGCCCTGGTCTTCTCCTTCCCCGACTTTCAGCAGACTTCCTTCCGGATTCCCATTATCTGTCGGTTGCGTACTCTTTTCGCTGCAGCCCGCCATCAGCAGGACAGTAACGAAGGCGACGGCAACAAATCGCATGAAATGCATGAATTACCCCCCCTTTTTCTTCAATTATGAAATAAGACAACCGAACCGTCAGAGCCCGGGGTTTTAGGCTTGGCAGGTTTTGGCTGGATTTCGTGTGATTTCGCCAATCCCGGCAGAAAAAAAGATATTGAACTCGATTTTCAATTGCAACCACGGACAGCACCTGATAAATCGTTGCTGCCAATGAAGGTTCAATTCATAAATGAAGTTGTTTGAACTGAAGTCATTCTGGATCGACCGGGACGCAAAACTGCTCTATCTTGTACACCCGCAAACAATGCGTTCCTGTCCTTCACTGTGCCCCTTCCGCCTGAAGCATTCATTCCCGACCACTTGCCGCATGACGGGGAAATTTCTATTATATCGATGAACAGACAGCGAAAACACATGCCAAAATCCACGCACATATCCCGCCGGGAATTCCTGGAGCGCGCAGGCAAGGCCGCGGGTCTCGCCGTCGTCGTTGCGGGAGCGGGTTTGGCGCTTCACAAGCAGGAACGGTTCCCCTTTCGTCAAACGGCCGCCGAGGTCGTGGTCCGCGACCTGCGCGTGAAAGATATTCCCGGGCGGCTTGTCGTGGTTCGCGGCGAGGATCCCGCCCGGATGACCTCCGCCGCTCTCCATGAATTCGGGGGCATGAGTTCGTTTGTCTCAAACGGCGATACCGTGGTTGTCAAGCCGAACATCGGATGGGACCGCGTGCCCGAACAGGCGGCCAACACCAACCCCCAGGTCGTACGCGTCCTCGTCCGGGAATGCCTGGCCGCGGGCGCCGCGAAGGTCATCGTCACCGACGTTTCCTGCAACGATCCCCGGAGATGCTTTTACCGCAGCGGCATCGCGCAGTCTGCGGAAGAGGCGGGCGCGGAGGTCGAGCTGCCTTCGCAAAGCCGATACCGGCCGGTAAACATGGGCGGCGTCATGCTGGGCGAACAGCTCGTGTACGGCGCGTTCCTCGAAGCGGACAAGGTCATCAACGTGCCCGTGGCCAAGCACCACAGCCTGACCCGCGCCACGCTGGGCATGAAAAACCTCTACGGCATCCTGGGGGGCAACCGGAGCCGCCTCCACCAGGACATCAACAACAGCATCGCCGACCTGGGCAATTTTCTTCGCCCGACGCTCACCGTGCTCGACGCCTACCGGGTGCTCCTGCGCAACGGTCCCCAGGGCGGCAACCTCGCCGACGTGGAGGAGCGCCGCATGCTGGCCGTCTCCAACGACCCCGTGGCAGTGGACGCGTACGCCGGCGAAACGTTCTTCGGCCTGGCGGTCGAAGACCTCCCCTACCTCTCGCTTGCCGAACATCGCGGACTTGGGATAACGGATTATTCCGCCCTGGATTTCCGCGAGATCG
>JALUUP010000400.1 GCA_027021285.1 Bacteroidota bacterium
GGTGGAAAATACCCTGACGCGTGGCATTACAATCACATGAACGATCCCCGGTCCATGTCCCCGGGATCCATCATGCCTTCGTATCCCTGGCTGCTGGTCAATACACTGGATTACTCGTCCCTGCCGGACAAGATATCCGCATTGAGGAGCGTCGGTGTTCCTTACGAAGACGGATACGAGGCGAAAGCGGCGGAAGAACTGAAAGCGCAGGCGATAAAACACGCGGCCGCCTTGAAAGAGGCCGGGATTGAAACGAGTTGGGACAAAGAGATCATCGCTCTCATCGCGTATCTCCAGCGTCTCGGCACCGACATCAAACCGAAATAGGGGAGAGAAACCATGTTCAAATATCTCATGGATATGAACAACTACGAGACGCTGGCCGCCATGTCAACGGTCTTCTTTTTCCTTCTGTTTATCGGCATCGTCATCGGTGTACTGTTCATGCGAAGGCAGCACACGGTGTACATGGAGAAACTCCCGTTGGATGAAAAGGATTACAGTATTCAGGAAGAGAGAGAATAACCATGAGCATAAAGAAAAAACTGGATGAGCTTCTCGAACACGACTTTGATGGAATTCGGGAATATGACAACGACCTGCCTGGTTGGTGGAAAGCGTTATTTTACGCAACCATTGTGTTTGCGGTAGTGTATCTCATGCATTACCACGTTTTAGGGACAGGCGACCTGCAGCGCGCGGAATACTTGAAGGAAATGAACCCAGGCTATTCCAGCGAGTACACCGACCTTGGTGGAGGGCTTGTTACTCCGTACCATTCGCCGTTCTTTGCTTCGCAGGAAAATCTCACGCCCCGTGTGCGAGCGGAGCTGCGCAAGCTTGTGGACGTGTCGTTCGAGGAGCATCTCATGCGGGCGATGGCGAAAGCCGGTCCGGAGGAACTGGCCAAACTGGAAAGAGATTTTCCGGACGTGTACAAGAAGTTCGTGACCGGTGGCGTGCCCGTCCCGGGCACGGGTACCGGCGAAATGACAACAGCGCCTGCTATAACCGAACCGCTGACGAGCAAGTCGGACCTTGCGGCGGGCAAAGCCATCTTTCGGAGCAAGTGCTTTACCTGTCACGGGAAACAGGGCGAGGGCGGCATCGGCCCGAACCTGACCGATGAATACTGGATACACGGCGGCACGATCGCTGATATTGTGCACGTTGTCAGGAAGGGCGTTCCCGCGAAAGGCATGATCGCGTGGGAACGGACCTTGTCGCCGGATGAAATAAACCAGGTTGCCAGCTTCGTTTTCGTGTCCCTGCGGGGTACAAATCCCCCCAATGCCAAAGCGCCGCAGGGCGAAAAGGCCGCGGCATCTCCCGCAAACAAAGGACAGGAATAAATACATTCGCGCAGGTTGAAAGCAGGGTTACGCGCTGTGATGGAACTGGAATATATGGTAAAGGAAAAGGACGGCGTGTTACGTTGCACCCCATGCTGCACGGTGATTCCGTGAAAACGGAAAACGATTCCTCCGCTGATACGGAAGCGGTAGAAGTTACCTACCGCGACCGGGTGGCGACGATCGACGGCGAGGGGAAAAGGAAGTGGATTTACCCCAAGAAACCTTCCGGGCGGTTTTTCGCCGCGCGGACGTACCTGAGTTGGGCGCTGCTTGCTTTTCTCTTCCTGGCTCCGTTTATCCGCATCAACGGCCATCCCATGATTCTGCTCAACGTCCCGGAGCGGAAGTTCGTGCTGTTCGGGATGGTGTTTTGGCCGCAGGATTTCCACATCTTCGTTCTCATCATGATCGCGGGGATC
>JALUUP010000401.1 GCA_027021285.1 Bacteroidota bacterium
CAGCCTCGTACAGGTTCTGCGGGACACCTTGGAGTGCGGCCAGGAAAATAATCATGGTACCCCCGATACCCCACAACGACATGATAATCAGGGCGGGCTTGGCCCAACCTTCACTCTGCAACCACATGGGGCCGCGGATGCCAAACGCATCCAGAAACGTATTGATCAATCCAAACTCGGGATTGAATATCCAGAGCCAGAGCACCGACACGGCAACCATGTTTGTGATGGAAGGCAGAAAAAACACCGTGCGAAACACGCCGATGCCTTTCAACCGTTGGTGTAAAAGCAACGCGAGAATCAAGGACACAAGCAATCCCAGGGGGACCGAGAACGCGACGAAATACACGGTATTCCAGAGACTTGTGAAAAACAGCGGGTCGTCCGCAACCATGTGTACGTAGTTATCCAATCCCACCCATTTGGGCGGCGACAACAACGTTGCCCTGGTCAAGCTGAGGTAAAGGGAATACAGCATCGGCCCGGCGGTCAGCAGGATAAAGCCGATGATCCACGGTGACACAAATCCATACCCCGCGAGATACTTCTTGATCCACGATGTGTCACTGAGAGAGCTACGCATAATCCTCGAATGCCTCGTCGCCGAACAAGGTTTCGGGATAGACCCAGCCGGTTGTTCCAGCTTCCGCTTCGATCATCATGTGATTGATCGCGACATCCCTCCCGTTTACGCGCCGTGTGACGGTTCTTTCGCGGAGACCGTCGTACCGGAATTCCATGAAACCGGCCGGACCCGAAAACGCTATATCCCGTATGTAACCATTCGGGCTGTGTTCTTCCACGCGAAAATCCTTCGCCCTGGAAATGAAGGCATCGAACGAATGAAAATCCTCTTGGGGCACCAGGGCTATAGCGAACCCGTTTCGCCACGCGGACAATTCATCCCTGCTGAAATTCCGCTCCTGTCCATCGTGGTTGTACAACGAAATCATCAACAAGCCGTTGTGTTTCCACACGCGAACAGAAGCGCCGCCCGGATTGGGTTCCAATGACAGGGGAATGATAACGCCGTAGGTCCGGTAATCCCGGAATACGATCTTCGCTTCCGCGTCATATTCGCTTGGAAACCGTTGTACCTGCATTCCATTGATTCGCAGATCATCGAAGTCGCCGGAGGATCCGCAGAAAAGATCGACACGAAAACTCTTCACGCGGTCGTGACCGCTCCGCTTTGGAGAGTAGCTGACGATGGCCTGGTTGCGATGTTGAAACACGGCGCACCGTCCCTCTTCGTACAGAAAACTTTCGTCGATCTCCGATTGCGTCACGTGGCAGAAATTTTTCCGCCCGGGGAGTGAATCGTTGAAAACGCCCCTCGTGAACATGGAGCGGAAGTCGCTCATCGCGTTGATGCTCCGCGCTCTCCGTATTCGAACCATGAAACAATCCGAGTGCCCGCCGTTCACGTAAGGCGTCGCGGAGGAACCCATGGCGAATTCCTCGCACTGGTATGTCGTAAGATCGCTCCAACCTCCGGGATACATTTCATTATCGAAACCGAAGCGACCATGGTTCTCGTGGTAGGATTCCGCGTACGTTGTTTTCTGAAAATACAGGGGCAGGGATTTTTTCCATGCCATCTCCCTGGCTTCACCGGGAACGTGATACGAGAGAATAGCCACGAGAGAATTTTGGACAAGGCTTGAGATGTGATTGTACTTCTCCGCCAGTTCCGGATTGAGATACAGGTCGTCGTCGAAGGCGGCATACATCGTGCAATGCAAGGCGGAGAATCCCCCCAACGAATCATCGAAATAGGACCGGGAATGAGGCCCCGCGAACTGCTGACTGGGCGCATGGAAGTGCATGGCGACGTCCAGCCATAACCGCTCTTCGAGAAATCTACCGAGAGCCCGTGCTCCGGGATGCCGCGCGTGCTCCGCGATGATGGACAGGAACCACAGGTCAAGAGCAGTGTATGTCAGGCTGTTGTATTCCGACATCTCGGCCTGGCGGCGATTCCGGTGCCGCCGGTTTCCCACTACCGCTTGAAACTCGCGCAACCGGTTGTAGCCCAACTCCACCGCGTAGTCCTCGCCGGTCATTTCGCCGCCACAGATCAAGGTGCAATAGGCGGCAAGGGGATGATTGACATTGCCGTCCCTCCATTGAACGTCAGCGGCGCGCACCAGGCCGTTTCGAATGTTGTCTTTCAAGATTCCAGCGACACCCGGCCCGAGCAAATCGGGAACTTCGTGCAGGATCGCCAGCATCGTTGCCGGCGTGTGCGTTGCGTCTTCGCACCGCACCGTTGCCAGCAGGTCGTTACCGAGCCTCCGCCTGTCGGCGTCCCGGTCGAAAAGCAGGGCAATCGCGTACCACACCGTGTCCCTGGCAATCAGGCAGGTACGAGTCTCCGGATCGTAATGCCTGTCACCGGCCTGGCTCGAGAGATGGAGGAGGTATTTTCGATTATCTGTCAGCTGTTTCATGGTGCGCGCGTTCAATCGGCAATGCTATCAAGATATGCACGCTGCGTGTTATTACCGATACCGGTAAATCCTGGCGCCATCGGAGGCGCGACAAGGGAACAGTATCTTTTCCTGTTTTTCCGAATCAAGGATGATACCAAGATAGTCCTCGTAGTACTTCTCTTTCACGTTCCTCATAAACGATGACAGGAAGGATGATTCGACAAGATTGACGGTACAACCGCCGAAACCGGCGCCGGTCAACCGGGAGCCGATCGCCCCGCATTCCCTGGCAATGCTCGTCAGCGTTTCCAGCTCATCACAACTGATTTCGTAGTTGTCGCGGCAACTTTCATGCGACCGGTTCATCAACCGACCGACCGCAACGGCATCTCCGCATCTCAAAGCATCCGCCGTTTCCTCGACCCGGCGAGCTTCAGAGGCGACATGCAGGAATCGTTTCCGGACTTCGTATCCTTCCTCCGGCTGAATGAAGACTGATCCGTCCCTGAGCGTACAGCGCTTCTCCACGAGATCATCAACGGACATACCCACGCGATCGGCGATGACGGAAAGAGGAAGCGGGCTCCCACGCATGATTTCATCCGCCATCCGTTCCAGCTCTTCCCAGGAGAAGCCGGTTTTTTCCGGGTTGAAATCTCCCAACCGGTCCGCATCAATCAGGACACCAGTTCGCTTAACAAGCGCTGCCCGCAGCATCGTTGCAGCCAGACGGCATTCGACAACCCTGCGATTGTACGACGCCCTGGCCGAGGCCGTCTTGGATGCCTGTACCATGCTGTTGCACACAACGAAGACGTGTTCATCCAGCAATGGCACGGGCCGAATCCTCAAGGGGAAGAAATCTATCTTCAACGCCGTGTCACGTTTCCCCATCAGGGACACCGCCTGGTCCATCCCGCCGCCTTCGATACCCGCGTATCGTTCCGACCGGGCGAGAATTCCCGCACAGGCCATGCTATCCATTTCCAAACCATTCGCTTTCAGGAATGCCATTCCGGAGGCGACAACCAGCGCTGAAGAGGAGGAAAGACCGGCGGATACAGGTATGTCTCCCGCGCAGATTCCCTTGAATCCCCGTGCACGGCCGGCGTCGATAACACCTTCTTCAAGGAAGCCCCGTACAGCGGCCTTGATGTAATTCCCCCAGTCCCCCTGCGTGTACGGCGATCGACTTTCATCGACCTGAAATGAACGCGCCCCGTAGCCATCAATACTCGTTAGCTCAATGGTTTCGTCATCAGAAAGAACAAATGCGATCCTGATCTCACGGTCTATTGCAAAGGGGAGCACCGGAAAGCCGTTGTAATCCGTGTGCTCGCCGACGATGTTTACACGTCCCGGCGCTGCGACGAGATAAACCTCGCCATCGTGACCCAATCGCTGCCTCAGCAATCGAACCAGGCTATCGGGCGGTGTGCCGGGCTCGATATCAAAGACCAGGGGCACAACCATAATATTCACGTCACCTGCCACAGTCCCTCGCTGTATTCCCGTGAAAGGAACAACCGCACCCGTTCGATGTCAGCGGGATTGGTAAGATCCGGCACGCGTTCATGAAAAGGGATGACCTTCACCGCGCGAGGATGATCCCGCAACATGGAGGAAATGGCTGCGGGCAGTTCTTTCTCCTGTCGATGTGGATGCACCGGGCAGGATTCAAGGTACGGTAAAACCATGTCGCGATGCAGTTTCCAGATGTTCATGCTGACCAATACTTTCTCGCGCCGATCCTGTGCGCGCGACAAGGTTTCTTCGTCCGGCTTTTCGATGATTTCTTCCAGGTAACCCTGTTCCGAAACACGAACGATCCCGAATTTCAGGATCCGTTCCATCGGAAAACCAAGGCTGTTGATACCGTATCCGATCATCGCGCAGGTATCGGGCGCCCGGAGCAGCTCCGCAAACGCGCGCGATGAATAGAGGTTATCGCTATTACAAACGAGGAACGACCTCCCTTTCCATTCCGGCCTGCTTTCCAGCGCCTGCTGCAAGGCATCCGCGGTCCCCCGTGGCTTCGCATAGCCTTCCGGCACGCGCTGCATCACGTAGGACACTCGGAGGCCGTGATAGGCGTTGTTCCTGTCGTGGCGTCCAAAGCAATCGCGAAAGACTCGGTCGTCTCCTCCCGTCACAATGACGATATCCCTTATACCACCGTTGCGGGCGTTGTATAACAGGTAATCCAGGAACGGGCGCCCCCCCGGCCCGACACCCAGCATACCTTTCGGCCGGTCTCGCGATTGCTCAACAAGCTCCCGGTCGATATCCGATTCGTCCGCAACCGGTTTTTTCATCCGGGTGGAAAGCCCACCCGCCAGGATAACCAGGGCGAATTCTTTCACGAGTCGCACGCCGGTAATTGAACACTCAGGCTACTCATGATCTTTTTCATTCTTCTTGCCGGAAGCGATGCGCGCGTACTCCCGCGCGAATAAATCCATTCTTGCCACGCGGAGGATGTCCTCCCGCATATGATCAGGGTGGCGCAACAAGACACACCCCTTCGTCAACCGCACGGCGTCGAGGTCAACGTCCGCCACCGCCACGCCGTGTCGGCGACCGGTCTGGGCAAGCACGTCGCCATTATCGTCAACGATTCGAGCCGTCCCCGGGTAATATCGACCTTCGTATGGAGCGTAAGGCGGATGTCCCGCCAGGTTTGATTCCACCATGATGACCGAATTATCCACCGCCCGTGCCCGCAGTTGAATGCTCAGCGCTTCCTGCGTCGGACCGTGAGTCACCGTGGGCCAGAACACCACTTCGGCGCCTTTCGCCGTATAAACGCGGACGATCTCGGGAAAGTACATATCGAGACAAAGCTGGACGGCGATAGTGCCGAAATCCATATGAAAGAGGGGCAGCTCATCTCCCGGAACCAGCGTCTGCGCTTCCACGCCCGTCAGGTGGGTCTTCCGGTAGTAACCGGTGACTTTGCCTTCGCGTGAAATGACGGTCGCCTGGCCATACGTTCTGCCGTTTTCCGAAACCGCGTATGGGGCGATAACGTGCAGACCGGCATCTTTAGCGCGTTCACAGAATGCCGAAGTAATCTCTCCCGGAAACGATTCGGCGAAAGACCTTTCACCTTCCTCCACATTTGTCGTAATGACGTTTTCCGGCAGGCACACGATGTCCGCGCCGCGCCGCGCCGCCTCGGTCATGTAATCAAGCGAGCGCTGCAGGTTCAGTTCAATCGTGTGAGGCGTTTCATCCACCAGGAATGAAACCGTGGCGATCCGTACCATGCGCATGGCTATTCACCTTTGGAGATTGTATTTATGCGGACAATGGAAAAAAGGCATCGTGAGATTATTTGTTCAATCCTGTCTCGGAATATCCCGCGGGAGTCCCGTTTTCAATGACTCGAACGCCGCGATCATCATTCTCGTCGCCTGCAAACCGTCGTAAAAGGTTACCGGCGGTGCATCGTTCCGCAAGAGGGTATTCACGAAGACCTTGTTCATGTTCACCAAGCCGAGTTCCTCGCGACAGTGGTACCGCGTTTCCCTGCTTCCATCGGAAAACGCAACGGATTTCAGACGGTTGTACAGGTGCGCGCTCTTGCTGCCGTCCATGAATTGAAACGAAAACTTGGACACGACGGACGTCTTTCCGGAATCACCAACAGCGACGGTGGAAACAGCGCCGTCCGCGAAGGAGATCGTGGCGACCATGTTGTCGATGATGTCAAAACGTGGATGCCCGAAATTTCCGCCCTCGGCGTACACCCGTACCGGTTCACTCCGGTGAACAAAGCGAAGAAGATCCATCGCGTGGCATCCCTGCGACAAAACGTTGCCCCCGCCTTTTTCCGGATCATTTCCCCAGAACGAATCCGGCCACCGGACGTCCGTTACCTGCCCGATGGACAGAACCGGTTTACGAATAAACGCGCGTGTTTTCTCGACGCTCGGGTTGAATCGCAGCTTGAATCCCACCATGAACGAAACAGTCTTGCGCTTCAGCGCCGTCCCGATTGTCATGGCATCTTCGATGTTCAGAGCCAGAGGTTTCTCCATGAAAACATGCTTGCCCTGTTCTATTGCCTCTATGGCAAGACCCGCGTGTGAATCATGGTGAGTGCAGATGTAAACGACGTCTATCGCATCGTCACGAAAAACCTGCCCCGCCTCCACCGTCGTATCTCCTCCGTTGAATTGTTCCTTCAGTTGTTGAGCGCGGGATTCTTCCACGTCGCAAAACGACGCAAGTGCAACTTCTTCGATGTCGCGCAGGCAGCGGGCGTGGAGTTCGCCCATGCTTCCGCAACCAATGATTCCAACGCGTAACTTTTCAGACATACGTACAGTCATTCATGAAACAACCCCGTGATATTCCATACCATCACAAGTCGCCATTCCGCTGTTCGATCTCGTGCAGTTCCCGGAACAACGGCGCGACGGACGAATACAGCGTTCGATACACCCGGTAATACTGCCTGTAGGATTCTACCGCCTCGCCCGGTTCATGACTCTCCTTGGTGCGCACGATACGTGCACAGGCATCCGCAACGCTGTCGTAGATCCGCGCGCCGACGCCGGCCAGCAATGCCGCGCCGAACGCCGCTCCTTCGGATACATTGACGGTCTGGACCCGGGTGTTGAAAACATCGGCCATGATACGGCGCCACAATTCGCTGCGGGAACCGCCGCCGGAAACGCGCACAGCGTCGAAACGAACATTGATTCGCCGCATCAGCTCGAGGGAATCGTTCAAACCGTACGCCACACCTTCCAGAATCGACCGTGTCAGGTGCGGTTTCGAATGTCGCAGCGTCATCCCGAAAAACATCGCCCGCGCATACGGGTCCGCGTACGGCGTTCGTTCACCGGTGAGGTAAGGCAAAAAGATCAGCCCTTCGCTCCCCGGAGGAACATCCGCGGCCGCCGAGGTTAGCACGTCATACACATCGGCGCCGGATCCCGCGGCGATTCTCTTCTCTTCCAGGCAAAACGTATCGCGATACCACCGCAAGCTCCCACCCGCGGAGAGCATCACGCCCATCAAGTGCCAGGTATCAGGAACGGCGTGGCAGTAAGCGTGCACACGACCTGCGGGATCGAACCGGTACGCATCCGTTGCCGCGAATACGACGCCCGATGTCCCGACGGCGACCGACACGGAACCTTCGGACAGGATGCCGCACCCCACGGCCTCCGCCGCCTGGTCGCCTGCCCCGCCGACAACCGGTGTCCCCTGGAGAAGCCCCGTCTGTTCACTTCCCTGCGCGCTTACATGCGCGCTGATCACCGGTGACTCCGAAACATCCGGCAGCCAACTGCGCGGTATGTTCAGCGCGGTTATGATTTCATCGGACCATGTGCGCCGGGCGACGTCGAACAAAGACGTTCCCGAGGCGTCGGACACTTCACTTAACAACTCGCCGGTAAGCCGGTACCTGATGTAATCCTTCGGCAAAAGTATCTTGGCAATTCGCCGGAACACGTGCGGTTCATGCGTCTTCACCCAGGCGAGTTTCGAAGCAGTGAAACTCGGAAGGACGGGTTTTCCCGTGATACGAATGAGAGCATCTTCACCGAGAGAATTCGTGATTTCCGCGCATTGTTCGTGCGTGCGCTGGTCGTTCCACATGATACAGGGTCGAATCACTTCGCCGTCTTGATCGAGCGCCACCAGGCCGTGCATCTGTCCCGTGAGGCCCACCGCCGCGATCTCGCCCGGTGTCACTTCGCATTCTTCCATCAAGGTTCGAATACCGGCAACAACGGCGTTCCACCAATCGGCCGGATCCTGCTCCGTCCACAAGGGCCTCGGACTATGAAGCGGGTAAGAACCGGTCGCCGAACCT
>JALUUP010000402.1 GCA_027021285.1 Bacteroidota bacterium
CCGCTACGAGATCCGGGCTCGCCTCGGCGACGGCGCCTCGGGAGTTACGTACCGTGTTTTCGACTCCGTTGCAGACGAAGAACGCGCATTTAAACTCTTGTCGTTTTCTTCCGAGTTCAGCGCCGATGCTTTCAAACAAGAGTTCCTCCACCTGGCGGACCTCCAGCACGAGGGACTCGTACGCGTGCACGATTTCGGATTTACAAAGACGGGTGAACCATATTTTACCATGGATTTCGTCGATGGTGAACCAATAAACCGCGCGCTGTTCGAGCACGACAATTCTTTTGATCACGCGATGTTCTACAAGACGGTCCTGCGTATTTTGGAGGCGCTGGAGTATATTCACCGCCACAATATTCTCCACGGCGACCTGAAACCCGAAAACATCCTCATCCGGAAAACCGGCAACGGGCTCCAACCGGTTCTCGTCGATTTCGGTCTGGCCGTTACGGCCAATACGGATGGATCGGGCATCAGCGGAACCCTGGATTATCTCGCGCCGGAAGTGATAACGGGAGCACGACGCGACGCAAGGTCGGATCTATACGCGCTGGGCGCGACTCTTTACCACGTGCTGGCGGGGCAGCCGCCGTTCTCTGAAGATAATCCCGCGGATCTACTCCGCGCACACCTGGAGCACGACGCTCCTCCGCTTTCCTCCCTCGATTCGGGGCTTCACACCGAATTAAATGAATTCATCCACACGTTGCTGGAGAAAGAACCGGGGCGACGGTTTTACTCCGCCTACGAGGCAGGCAGAAAACTCGCTGGTATCGCTGGCCTTCCTTTTGAATTTGATGATGCCGGTGAAAGCACGCCTCGTTTTTCCGCTTCACTGATCGGCCGTGGAAAGGAACTGCACCGATTGCTGGAATTAGCGGACCAATCCGAGACCGAGGCCCGCATTATCCTGATTCATGGTCCTGAAGGCGTCGGAAAATCCCGCCTGCTAAGCGACCTGCGCAGTCACCTTCTTGTTCGTGGAACCCGCGTACGGACGGCCACGTGCAGAACGGGTGATGCGGCGCTCGCCCCTGTCAAGAAAATCGTGCGACAGATCGTGACTGAAGTGGGTGAAGAACACGCAGCTTTTCTTCAGTATGCATCAATTCTTCACTCCTTGTTTCCCGAATTCTGGAAGAACATTGAGGAGCCACCCCACCTCGACGCTGAGGGAAACAAATTGCGCCTTTTCCACGCCCTGGCCAGTATCATGTGCGCCGATGACTCCAAACCATCCGCAATCATTCTGGACAGCCTGGAAAGCGCCGATGCGACTACCAAGGAATTCTGGACGTACTTGGCATCGTTTTTACAAGCGGTGCCCCGAATCAATCTGATCATTCTCGGAAGTTCCCGAACAACATTCGACGGAAAGTGCGAGTGCCTGACGCTTGCACCCCTCAATCGCGGCGATACGCGTACTCTTATTACGACGCTCCTGGGTACGGAAGTCTCCGAGTCGTTCACACAAGCGATATTCAAGCAGACCGGCGGCAATCCTCGATTCATGATCGAGCTGCTCGAGTATTGCGTCGAGAAGCACATCATTACACGCGACCACGAAGGCTGGCACGTGCACGAAAGAGAGAACCTGACGGGCCTGTTCCCCGCCAGCCTCGTCGAAATTCTCCGCGACCAGGTACAGCGTCTCGACACGGGCGCCCGTCTGGTCACAGCCGCGATCGCCGATTCCATATCGCCGCTGGGAGCGGCCGCCCTTTCGGCAGCGTGCGAACTGGATCAAACAGAAGTCAGGAAC
>JALUUP010000403.1 GCA_027021285.1 Bacteroidota bacterium
TTCGCCATCGACAATCGCCCGGCATCCACCACACATTCCCGTTCCATCCACCATGATAGGGTTCAGGCTGACAACCGTTTTGATTCCGTGCGGGCGTGTCACTTCCGCAACGGCTTTCATCATGGGAATTGGCCCAATGGCAAGAACGAAATCAATCTTCTTCCCCTGGTCGATGAGTTCCTGCAACTTGTCTGTAACAAAGCCGTGAAAACCGTACGAGCCGTCATCGGTAGTGGGATACACCTCGTCGCAGATATCTTTCATTTCATTTTCAAGGATGACGTACTCCTTGGAACGCCCCCCGATGATGCTGATGACGTGGTTCCCGGCTTCTTTCAACGCCACGGCAGTCGGATAGGCGATGGCTGTTCCCACGCCTCCCCCGATACTCACGGCAGTTCCGAAATTTTCCACATGAGACGGGGTCCCCAGCGGTCCGACCAGGTCCCTGACGTAATCGCCGGTTTCAAGCGTATTCAGTTTTTTCGTTGTTTTACCGATTCCCTGCACGATAATACTGATGGTACCGTTTTCGGCATCGGAATCGGCGATGGTCAGGGGAATGCGTTCCCCGAATTCGTCCACGCGAAGGATGATGAATTGACCGGCCTTGCGCTTGCGAGCGACGTGAGGCGCTTCAATCCGAAAGAACTTTACATCCGGTGCCAGAAAGGTCGCCTCGATAATTTTATTCATTCCTGTTCTCCTACGGGTTTTACTCAATGGTTCTGATCAAAAACGATCACGAGCACAATACAAAATTAATCATGTTAAGGACATCTTACTACACTGAAGCCGGAAAATTTCATTTGGATTTCTCGAAAGAACGCGAGGAGGACGTTGGGCGAAAAGGATCATCTTCGAAACGGGGAAGGCGAAAACAACGCGCAAACATGCAAGGAATCGTCCACGCGATGTGGATCAATCACGCCCCCGGCGGGCAATGATCAACGTACCGATCATGACGACGATGTAAAGCGGAATGAGTCTGGACAGCAGGGTCTTGTTCGAAACAAAATATATCGTCCCGATGATCAGGATCATCCAAAGAACAACCAGGATTACTTCGAATTTCGTGCTCATAGTAACGCTCCGGGATGCGCTCTTGAATGATGACCGTTGCGCGGCGGTTGCTGAAGAGAAACTGACGACATGCACCGGGCTCCGAAACAGCGGTTCCCGTGCCATCCCTGTCCCTCCGTTACGGCCCCAACGTACAGCGCTCCCGGTTTCTTCATGGCATCAATATACGAACGTAAGACATGCCACAGGATTTGCCGCCGGGAAAAACAATGGCGGAATAACGAAACAACGTGTATTTTTCGCTTTGTAATCATGCAAATTCAAAATACGGAAAAGCGGAGAAAATCATTTATGTCAGTGACGCCGCCATTCACCCAACCCAACCTGACCGCCGAACAACTACGAGAGTTCTCTTTTTCATGGAGAGAGAGCAGGATTCTCCTGACAGCATGCGAACTCGACCTGTTCACGGCTCTCGGAAATTCCTGGAAACAATCATCGGAAGTTGCGGATTCCCTCCGCACCAACCCGCGGGCCACGGATCGATTCATGAACGCGCTTGCCGGAATGGGACTCCTGGTCAAAAAGGATGACCGGTTTTCCAACAGCGACGCGGCCTTGCGCTACCTCGTCAGAAGCTCCGACGACTACATCCATCTGCTGGATCACGTTGCCAACCTGTGGAAGAGTTGGAGTACGCTTACGGAAGCTGTCAAGAAGGGCCCGCGTCTCCCCGGATCGCCGGGTATCGATTGGGACGACCAATCGCTCCACGCGTTTATCGCCGGGATGCACGACCGTGCACGCGACACCGCCGATGAAACCATTCGGAGTCTCGACCTGACGAACGTCTCCCGCGTGCTCGACGTGGGAGGAGGTTCCGGCGTGTATTCGATGGCAATGGCGCGCGCAAAGGAAGATTTACGGGCGACGATATTCGACCTGCCCCGCGTCGTTCCCCTTACGGAGCAGTACATCCGGAAAAACGGATTCTCGGAAAGAATAGACACGATGGCGGGTGATTATAACGTCGATGATTTCGGAAGCGGCTACGACATGGTCTTTCTCTCCGCCGTGGTTCATAGTAATTCACCGGAAGCGAACAGGAAGCTTATCAGGAAATGCGCCCGCGCGTTGACCCCGAGAGGACGTGTCGTCGTGCAGGATTTCATTATCGATGAAGACCGCACGACGCCGTATCATGCGGTGTTGTTCGCGTTGAACATGCTGGTGGCAACACGCGCGGGCGATACCTATACCGAAGCGGAAATCCGGTCGTGGATGGAAGAAGCAGGATTACAACGCATTGCCAGAAAGGACACGCGTTTCGCAGTGAGCCAGATAACGGGATGGAAAACGTGATGAAATACACGCCCGAACATTCTCGCGGCGGGAATTACTTCACGATTGCCAGCGGAAGCGACCAGTTCGAGCTCAGCGTCTTGAAATGCACATAATACAGACCCGGAGCCAGGGCCGGCAAGGAAACAGCTTCCAGGGACGAGCCAGGTTCCGCCGTTCCCCGCAAAAGTATGCTCACCTTTTTTCCCGAGGCGTCGTGAAGATCAATCGTGAAACGCAATCCCGGATCGGAGAGCGAGGTCCCCAGGCCATCCGTATTTTGAATGGAAAACGCGACATTGACGATGCCGCCAGAAACAGCGGGATTGGGATATACCGATCGGAAAGATCGAACCGCCGAAATATCGTCTTCCTTGTGCACGAGAACGTTCTTCCCGAATTCGACTCTCCACGACATCGTACCGGAATAGGAACTGAGAAAACGTACCGATGCAGAATTCATCCGCTCGTCCTCGTTGATGGAAACGACAACCTCTCCCTGGCTCTGTTCCACGGTCGCGTTGACAAGATAAAAGTTCGATGCTTGCCTGCTTTTCCACGCAAAATAAAGCACGTAGGGATCACCCGCGACGACCTCACTTGTACCGGTAAACATCAGGGACGTCGAGTCGTAGTTCAATTCTTGCAAATCGACCCAACCCTGCGTGATGTGGCGACTCGTGGAAATGAGCTGTGGTCGATTGTCAACAGGCACAAACGTCAACACCCGGCAGCTCGCCGGTGGAAGAGTTACCTCCAATCCACCGCGGACTATTCCCAGGTACACCTGGTCCCAGTAATCGAACACGTGATACGCGGCCGAATCGAGACCCAGTTCATCGAGGGATACCTCGAGAGATATCTCGCCCTTATAAGGCCACATGCTGGGAAGGTACCAGTTGAAGAATCCAACAACGTCGTAATCTCTTCCGAGATGGTTGACCTTCAGATCGAAGATGTGCTTCCAGTCCTTGCTCTGGAAAAGATCGAACGGTTTGATCGGTGTCGCGGGCAGGACGCGGCGATATAATTCCACCCGATCCGGGCCAAGATCGACCGCCTTGTCTCCGATGATAAGCGGCACACCCGTCAATCCGAACATCGAGACCATGAAACGCGCCTGATCCATCGTGTACGGTTCGTTGATCATGATCGCATCCGGATCGGCATACCAGACAATCGCGTTCTGGTAGAGGTGTTTCATGAGCCCGTTGAGCTGGATTCCCGCATCGTACCATTGCTGCATAATATCCCACGTAATACGGTTGCTGCTCAGCATGTCCGCCGCGTTGTACTGGGCCTTGCCGATGATACCGTCGATAGCGCCCTTGGTCTGCCAACTCGCGCTGATGTACATGTCCGGCCCCGTGCCCCGGCGCAACGCTTTGAGGCTTTCACGAAACAGCGAGTCGATATCAAGACCGCCTCGACTCATGAAACGGGCCAATTGCTCGTACTCTTCGTAGGCCTTCGGCTGGGCATCGATCTTTAAATAGGTAAACCCCCACTCGCGAACCTGTCGACCAAGGTCTTCGATGTATCCAAGTCCACCGGGGGTGGAGAGGTCCATCATGTAGGCCCCGCAACACGAGTTTTCAACGGGTTTGCCGTCGTCATCGCGCAGGTAGTCGGGATACTTCCATGTCAGGTCGGGATCGCCGTGCCCCTGTGGAACGATCCAGATGCCCATCTCCAATCCCAGGCTGTCGGCGTACGACATGAGATGATCAAAGGTGTTGTGGAATTTCTCGTTCGGTTTCCACACATGGTACGTGTATTCCCATCCATCGTCGATCAGGATATACTTCAGGCCATATTCCTGGAGATTGTCGTGTAGCCAGGCCATGTTGGCGAACACGATTGAATCCGTCACGCTCTGCTTGTATCCCTGCCACGTTGTCCATCCCGTCGGGGGCGCTTCGTGCAGCCGCCCTCCCGGATGCTGGTAATACGTTATTCCCATGCGGTGCGAATAGTAACGATCCAGTATCTCTCCGGAGTTGAGAATGACCCTATCCATCTCCGGATCAAAGACCGCCTGCGCTAGAGGACTTTGTACCCTACCGAGAGTAGTAATGAGAATTCGGGGAGAATTGGAATCGTCCACACGACAGGGAAACGGCTGCGATCTATCCTGGCACTGGGCCGCAAGGGTGAAAAGAAGCAGGGCGACTGGCAGAAACCGCATCATGATCCAACCGACATTTGCTATGTCTCCACAGTGTATCAGGCTTCGAGCAGTCAAGAGTATGAACTCCGTTCTTTAGCTTCACACGAGCTGGACAACATTACAAGAAAAATAGGTTTTCAATGCCAATGATAAAACACGTACAAGGGAAAAACCTCGGCGACCAACGGTCCTTCCGCACCCGGAACCGGTCAAACCAAACAGAAAACAGGGTCCTTCCGGACGCCTGTCCTCCGCTACAACATTTTAATACCGGGTTACCGCCCGCCAAGAAGTTTTAATAGTAATACCAGATCGTCCGGTAGTCGCGGATGTTCTCGCCCCGCGCCGCAAGCTCTGCCAGGTAGTCGTAGATGGGCACGTCAACGTAGTTGTATGGCGGGATGGGCGCGATGTTCTTCTCCCAGGGATGAAACTCGTACACGCGCGATCCGTCGGGAAGGATCATGACCAGGCGGTGATCCTGCCACGACCGCAGGTGGTTTTTCCCCAGCCTGGGCACGTTGAACACCGGCTCGTCGGTCCGGTCGAGGCCGGGCAGAAGCCGCGCTTCCTCCTTGCGCTCCTGCAGGATGCGCGCGATGGGCACCATGTACCGGCGCGTCTCTTCTTTCCCCTTCATGTTGAAGGTGTAATAGGGATCCACGCCGATGGATTTCAGGTCGCGGCGCAGCTTCGCGGTTTCGAAACGGCGTGAATTCTCCACCGTGAACACTTCCTGGTTGTACACGCTGATACCGCTCTTGCGGATCTTCTGCACCGCGTTCATCGCCTCGGGCGTGACCTCGTAGGAGTGCTCGAAATGCGTAACGACCGCGATTTCACGCCGGGGCGGCTCATGGTAGCGGGCGATCAGGGCCATGGTCTCGTCGGTCCAGCGCATGGGCAGAACCACCGGCGTCCGCGTGCCGATGCGGATGCGGTACACCTGCGGCTTGGCGGCGAGAATGTCGAGAATGCGCTCGAGCTGGCTGTTCTTCATGACCATGGGGTCGCCGCCCGTGATGAGCACGTCGCCGATGCACTTGTGCTCGTCGAGCCAGGCCAGCGCCCGGTCGATGTTTTCCCTGGACGCCATGGCGTGGGGATCGAGAACCGTGTCGATTTCCCAGTTGCGCTGGCAGTACACGCAAATCTGGGCACAGGTATTGAAAGGTTTAATGATGGCGATAATGGGATACCGCCGGGTGACAAGGTCCACGGGGGACGTGTCGTGCTCGCCCATGAAATCGAAGAGGGAATCCCTGTCGGCCTTGTGCGCGCTCATGATGTCCACGTAATCCTCCGGCGGTATGACCTGGGCGCGAATGGCGTGATCGTACGCGACCGAAAGCCGCGAATCCATCAGGCTCAGGTAGTACGGGGTGATGCCGAACGCAAGCCGGTTCTCCACCGCCTTGCGAACCGCCTTCTTCCGCTCCGGGTTCAGCTCGATCAGGTCCAGGAGGGGGCCGGGTTCACGAATGACGTTCTTCAGGTGCCAGACGTAATCTTCCCAGTTTTCCTCCGATCCGCCCATGTGCCGGAGAATACGCGCGCGGTTTTCCCGGCGCCATTCGACCACCTCATCTTCCAGTCCGGAGGGGTACTTCTTGAAATACTTGTGCACGGTGGAGCCGAGGTCGTCCAGGATTTCCATGCGCGCGGTGGCCGCTTCCCGACCTTTTTTCCGCAGGAAGTCCGGGATGCCCTTTTTCACCTCCGTGTCCTCGATGTAGATATTGGATTTCCCGATGACCGCGCGGAACAGGTGCGTGAACTCGAGCAGGAAGCCTACCGACACCTCGCTCTTCGACCCGTCCCGCTCTCCCCGGGCGAGTTTCCAGAGAACGTCCAGCGCGGATACTCCCGTGCGGAACTCGTTCACGGGACCGATGATGCTCTTGAACACGCGGATGGCTTCGCGGACCGTCGCCTTCTCCAGGATATGCAGGTCGTTGTCCACCGCGAAGACCTGCCGTTCCGCTCTTTCCAGGTACGAATACATGGCGTCGCGGGCGCTTTCGAGATCGGTGGCATTTTTCAAAAGGGAATGTATCTCCGGGTTGGATTCCCAGAGCCGCTTCAGGTAGACCTCGTAATCGACCTGGAATCGCGGTTTGAACAGGGCGATCTCGTCGGTGAAGACGTCTTCGACGACTTTCGTGCTAAGCCATTTGCGCGCGGCCTTGTGGTCGCTCTTCAGGGCCTGGCCTGTATCGTTTCCGGAGGATTTCTTTGGGGAGGATGCCATGGCGTCTCTCGCAGTAGTGAACGGTCAGTATTTCGGCTCGGCGATCATGTTCTCTCGAAATGATCGTACGAAAACATTTTCGCTATTTCCGAACAGAAAAGCAATGTGATAAAAATACGGTGTACAAAATGCAACAGTATTTTGGGGTATCGCTTAGATGTCTGGAGCGTTGTCCGGCTATCAGGGCATCGTTTCCTCACCTTCTTCGTCTCTTACGTTTTCCCCTCCATCCTTCCCACGCCGGTTCGTGAAAAGAACAAGGGTTGTGAGTCCAGCAAAATCGTAAACCGCGTGCAGTGTCATGGAGGCAACCAGTCCCGCCCATTCGTAAACGAGTCCCAGGCCGAACCCGGCCAGGAACAGAAATACGGTGTACGCAATCTGGCCCTTGCTTCGGAAATTCAGCATGCCGTGAGCCGCCGCGAAAAGAAGGGACGCGATCCATATGCCGACCACCGGTTGCAACGCTCCGCGGAACAGTATTTCTTCGCCCCATCCCGCCGCCAGCGACAAGACCACGAGGTCGTACCACCGCGGCCGGACGGCGTTGACGATCTCCCGCGCCTTCTCGCGCAGCGCTTCGAACCAGGGTATCATGAACACGGCAACAGAAAAGGCCACCCCCACCAAGACACCTATGGCGGCGCCGACGGCCAACTGTTCTTTCAACGGGAAGCCCCGGGACAGCGCCTCGAAGATGGTGTGATCCGTCAGGTAGGTGATGTAAAGCCACCCGCCGAACGTGAACACGACCGTCATGGCGAGGGAGAGCGCGTACAATGACTTTCGCGACAATTCCATGCAGGAAATGTAGCCATTAAGCCGTCTAAAACATAAACCCTCCGCCGCCGTTACAGTCGAACCGACCTGCCGTCTTTCCCGACCAGTTCTTTCGCGTTGCGCCTGCGTTTTGGACTCTTTATATTCAAGATATTCAAGAACGTTGATGCAGCCGGTTGGTTGGATCGAGACTTCTCACATTCACGGAAAACAGACATGTCGCCTTTGAAACGCGTACCTGAGTTGCGCAAACTCTCGGAAGATCACCACCATGGACTGGTCCTGGCACGACGCGCGCGGCGCGCGGCGGAGGAAAACGAAGACTCCATCGCACACACCTGGAAGGAAGTAGAGAGCAAATTCAAGAATGAACTGGAACCTCATTTCCAAATCGAGGAAAAGTACCTCATCCCTCCATTGGAAGCGCTCGGAAAAACGGAACTCGCCAAACGAACCAACGATGAACACCGGAAACTGCGCGAGAGCGTAAACGAAGGCGCGGAACGTTCGGCCGCAGGGCTGAAAGAATTCGGCGAGATGCTCGAACAGCACATTCGTTTCGAGGAGCGCGAGCTCTTCGAAGAAGCTCAACGCCTTCTATCATCCGACGATCTCAAGGCGATTGAAAAGGCCTGCGAGCCGCCT
>JALUUP010000404.1 GCA_027021285.1 Bacteroidota bacterium
ACGACGTGGGTCGCCTGCGATCAGCGGACGATATCAGGTTCAGCGGGCGTTTGACATACCGCGAGACGGTGCCGGGTGAATTTTACTACCAGTATGCCGTCAATCTTTCCGCCTCGCAGGAACTGGATTTTGGAGGCGTCGGTACCGGGAGATATACAAGGCTTGAGCTCAACGTCACGTGGAAGAACTTCTGGCGGTCAAGGTTCAGCGTGGGCTTCAGTCCTCGTTCCTTGAGCAAGAACCTGACAAGGGGCGGGCCCTACATGGGCACGGGCGCAGGCATGTGGACAAGCGCGAGTCTTTCCAACAACTTCACGGAAATAACACGGTGGCAGGCACGTGGTTCGTATTCTTTCGACGAACTGGGGAGCTGGTCTTTCAACATGGGCGGCATGCTGGGGACCTCGTTGAACTCCAGCACGGAGATAGCCGTGTATCCCGGGTTCTCGCGCTCCGTCAACAGCCGGCAATACGTTATGGCAGCCGGCGGCGGGCGTGAAACGACGTACGGGAAGCGCTACATCTTCGCATTCATCGACCGGACGACGATTTCGGCCCAGTTCAGGATCAACTACGCAATTACTCCAGACATATCAGTGGAGATGTACGCCGAGCCGTTCGCGGCCAGCGGGCATTACTATGATTTCGGGGAACTGGAAGCCGCGCGAAGCCGGAACCTGCGCCGCTACGGAACGGATGGCACGACGATTCAGACAAACGATGATGGTTCGTACGTCGTAAAGGAAGGCGATGATGAATTCACCATTCCGAATCGCGACTTCCAGTCGCTTTCGTTTCGAAGCAACCTTGTGCTGCGCTGGGAATGGATCCCGGGGAGCACGTTGTACCTGGTTTGGCAGCAGAACCGGTCGCAATTCGCGCGCACGGGAAACGCGGTCGGATTCGATTCGCTCCTGGACACGGTTTCTGCCGACGGCGATAATTACATCGTACTGAAAATATCATACTGGTTTCCCGCGGGATAACCCGAGACCGGCGCGGCATTGACATGATTTCACAAGTATCGAAAAAACTAAACCATTCAGGAGGAGAGATACCATGAAGAGGATTGTCCTGGTTTTTCTTCTGGTATGGATGGGCCTTCTTCAAGGTGTAAACGCGCAGGATCAATCCCGCGCGATTGATATGGCCATTTACGTGGAAGCGCCGTTGGCGGCGGTCTGGAATGCCTGGACGACGGAAGAGGGCGTCAAGACGTTCTTTGCTCCGGACGCAAACATCGACCTGCGCGTTGGCGGCGCGTACGAGTTGTATTTCAATCCGAAAGCCAGGCCCGGAATGCGCGGCAGCGAGGGGTGCGTCATCCTGGCCATCGAGCCCATGAAGATGTTGTCGTTTACCTGGAACGCCCCGCCGGACATGCCGGAAATCCGCAAGCAGAAAACCCACGTCACGGTACGGTTCTCCCAGGCGACCGAAAGAAGCGTCAAGGTATCGATCTATCATGACGGTTGGGGAGAAGGGGAGCAATGGGATCGCGCTTACGAGTATTTCAAAAAGACGTGGCGTGAAGTCGTTCTTCCTCGCCTGGTGTACAGCTTCGCCGTGGAGCCGATCATCTGGGAAGACCCGCAAATCCCCGTCTCACGGAAGTAGCGTTTCGCTTTGCCAAGGCTGCTGCGCTGTGTCTTGCCTTCTCCCACGTCATTCAGCAGCCCTTCGCAACCAACCCGTCGCCCTGGGTTACCATTTCGTAGCCCTGAGTTACCATTTCGTAGCCCTGAGCGCTCAAC
>JALUUP010000405.1 GCA_027021285.1 Bacteroidota bacterium
CGGACAGTGGGGCGAGGCTCTCGCTCTCCGGACGTATTCCAGCAGGCTCATCGGCGCCGAGAGCGGGCTCGTTCTCCATGGCGGCGGCAACACGTCGGTCAAGACGGGGTTCACGGGTGTCACGGGCGAAACGGCACGGGCCGTGTACGTCAAGAAATCGGGCAAAGACCTCGCTTGCGTCGAGCCGGGCGATCATGTCGGTCTCGATCTCGCGTACTTCGAACGGCTGCGCGCGCTCGAAGACCTGGCGGATGACGTCATGGCCGACGAGCTTCTCCTTCACCGCCTGGTCGTCCGCTCGGGCCGACCTTCCATCGAAGCGTTGCTGCACGCCTTCCTGCCCGGGACCTTCATCGATCACACGCACGCGGACGCGATTCTCGCCCTGACCAACCAGCCGGACGGTGAGCGCATCGTCCGCGAGGCCCTGGGCGATGACGTGCTCGTCCTTCCGTACGTTCGGCCCGGTTTTCGCCTGGCGCGGGCCGCGGCCGACGCGTGCGACGCCGCACCCGGCGGCACGGGCCTGGTCCTGATGAAACACGGCCTGGTCACCTGGGGCGAAACGGCGCGGGAATCCTACGAGCGAACGATCGAGCTCGTGTCGCGTGCCGAGGACTATATCGAACGCAAGACCGCGCGCTTCGTGCAGGCCGCTCCCGCGGTTTCCAGGGAAGAAGCGGGACGGAGATACCGCGAGGTTGCGCCGGTGATACGCGGATTGATCGCCGCGGCCACCGGAGACCAGGATCGCCCGTACCGGAGGATGATCCTCCAGCCCTTGCAGGATGATGCCACGCTCGCCTTTCTCGAATCCGATGAAGCGAAAGCAGTATCGCTGACCCCGCCGCTCACGACCGATCATCTCATCCGGGTCAAGCCGTGTCCGCTGTGGATAGACGATCCCGCTTTCGATGATCCCGACGCCCTGCGGGACCAGCTCGCCTCCGCCGTACGGGAGTACGCCGCCCGGTACGATGCGTACGTCGATCGCCACGCCGGGGAGATGGCCGCGGGACTTCAGCGGTTCGATCCTCTTCCGCGGGTGATCCTCATGCCGGGACTGGGAGCGGTTTGCGCGGGCGAGGACGTGCGCAAGGCGATCATCGCGCGGGATATCACGGAGCACACCCTGAAGACCAAGTCGCATGTTGCCGCCATGGGCCGGTACGAAGGGTTGGAAGAACGCCACGTGTTCGAGATGGAGTATTTCAGCCTCCAGCATGCAAAGCTCTCGCGCGAAGAAAAGCGGCCGTTGGCTGGAACGGTTGCGCTGGTAACGGGCGCGGCGGGCGCGATAGGCTCGGCGATCTGCGAGGAGCTCCTCGCGGCCGGTTGCCATGTGGCGGCCACGGACCTTCCCGGCCCGCGTCTGGAGGAACTCGCGCGGGAATTGGAAGGCGCGTACGGCAAGCGCATCAGGGGCGTTCCCGTTGACGTGACAAGCCCGGAATCGGTGGCGGAAGGTTTTTCGTCGGTCATAGAAGCGTGGGGAGGGATTGACATCGTTGTCATCAACGCGGGTCTGGCCCACGTCTCGACGCTTGCGGAGATGGACCCGGCGGATTTCCGGAAGCTCGAACAGGTCAACGTGGAAGGGACGCTCCACGTCCTTTCCGAGGCGGCGCGCTTGTTCGGGAAACAGGGAACGGGCGGCGACGTCGTGTTGATTTCGACCAAGAACGTTTTTGCTCCGGGAGCGGGATTCGGCGCGTACAGCGCAACGAAGG
>JALUUP010000406.1 GCA_027021285.1 Bacteroidota bacterium
AATTTCCGTTGATACGGAAGCGGAAATTATGAAAACGAATCCATATATCCGCGGCGTTAGTACTTTCTTACCCTCTTCGACTTTTGAGCAGGGAAATGACTCGCCACGGTACGTGGAAATTGGCATTCTTCATGATTCCGCTGCGACAGTTTTCCTTTGGGTTGTCAACAAGCGCGTGGAAAGACAGGGCAAGCAAAGAATTTCCGTCATGCCGGGACCGATATTCCGCGGCTCCATCCTCCGGGTCGAAGAGGTTCTTTCGGGCCGGATCGAGAACGTCCTGAATACCGGTACTTCAAATGATAATGGTTTCACGGCGTGGTACGAGCCGGGAGAAGGGAAGTTGTGGAAGGTGGAAGTGAAAAAGTAAGGTGGGGACGGATGTACGTTTATAGCCGGCGATTCTTCTTCTCCTGGAAAATGTGATTCCTTGTCTTCCCACGCCTCTTTTTGTACCTTAACAAGGTTGTATCGTCCTGAAATCAACCATGAGCGGTGTGCACCGGTATTGGACGAAATCGTTCCCTGGCCGGAGAATTTCAAGGATTGTAGTCGCAGCAATTGATGTTGGAAATGAGGAGCCGTGAAACAATGTGAAACGAAATCCGGTGCGGGAACAACCTGATTAAATTACAGGAAGCAATGAAACCCATGGACGCAAAAGCGAAAATACTTTGGGTCGACGACGAGGTCGAACACCTCCGTCCGCACATCCTTTTTCTTGAACAGAAAGGTTACGACATCCTGACCGCCACGAACAGCGACGACGCATTGGAGACGGTTCGAAATACCAGGGTGGACCTTGTTCTACTTGACGAGATGATGCCGGGACGGGGAGGAATCGAAACGCTCGCCCTGCTCAAGGAAATGAACCCCGTCCTCCCCGTTGTCATGGTGACAAAGAGCGAGGAGGAATCCCTGATGGAAGACGCCATCGGGGGCAAGATCGATGATTACCTGACCAAACCAGTGAATCCCAGCCAGGTGCTCCTGACGGTCAAGAAGTTCCTGGAAGCCAAGCAGATCATGGGGCAGAAGACCGCCCAGGATTACATTCGTGACTTCAACATGGTGGCAGCGGCGCTCATGAATCCGCTGGAAATCGATGAATGGATCGACTTGTATACCAATCTCGTGACGTGGGACCTGGAGCTGGACGAGCACCCGGAACTGGGGCTTGACCAGACCATGTTGGATCAGCGACGCGAGTGCAACCATGCGTTTTCGAAGTTCGTCGAAAAGGAGTACCGGAATTGGATCGAAGAGGAAACCACGATCCTTTCTCCGGGCGTAGTGGATCAGTTTCTATTGCCCCACCTGGATTCGGACAAGTCCATCTTCTTCTTTGTTATCGATTGCCTCAGGCTCGACCAGTGGCTGGTCATGGAACGGCATCTCCAGAGCTTGTACTCGATCGAGAAATCGTATTACGTCAGCATGCTGCCCACGGCAACTCCTTACGCGCGGAATGCAATTTTCAGCGGCCTCTATCCAAGCGAGCTCGAACGCATTTTTCCCGAGTTGTGGTCCACCGGCCAGGACGACGATTACAGCATGAACAAGTACGAAAAGGAACTCCTGGAAAAACTCCTCGAACGCCGACGAATCAAGCTGCGCAACGATTTGAAGTACATCAAGATCATCGAAACCAGTTTCGGGAAGCAGGTGGAGGCGAATATCGGATCATACGCGCAGAACCACCTGACCGTGGTCGTCGTGAACGTGGTGGATATGCTGGCGCATGGACGTTCCGACTATCCCATCCTCAAGGAAATCGCCCCGGACGAAGCGGCGTACCGTTCCCTCACCAACAGCTGGTTCATGTACTCATCCCTGTTTGGAATGTTCAAGGCCATCGCCCGTCTCGACAACGTGCGAATCGTTCTTACCACCGATCACGGGAGCGTGCGGTGCATGCGCGGTGTGAAAGTACTGGGCGACCGGGAAACATCCACGAACCTTCGCTACAAGTATGGACGCAACGTGAAGGCGGATTCCCGGCATGCATTGCGTATCACAAGGCCGGAAGAATACCGGCTCCCCAGGCGCGGGGTCACCGTCAACTACATCATCGCCAAGGAAGATTATTACTTCGTGTATCCGACCGATTATAATAAGTATCTGACGAAATACAGGGACAGCTTCCAGCACGGGGGAATATCACTGGAGGAGATGATCCTTCCCGTAGTGGTGATGGAGCCCCGCCGCTGAGTCTCAAACGTCAACAATTCATGCGCTTGTTTGATGGCATCAATGCGTAAAACCGAATCGGAAGCCGAAACCATGGAGTGGGCGTCGGAATTTGCAGGGAACCTGCGTTCGGGCGATGTGGTCGCTCTGACCGGCGAGCTGGGAACAGGCAAGACCCAGGTGGTCAAGGGAATCTGCGATCGATTCGGATGCCTGGAAATGGTGTCGTCGCCGACGTTCACCATCATCAACGAATACGTCACACCGGAAATCACGATTAAACACGTGGACCTCTTCCGACTGGAAGAATCCGCTCGGATGTTCGAAACCGGTTTCTTCGACCTGTTTGACGGTCACGGCATCGTTCTCGTCGAATGGGCTGAAAAGGTATACGACTGCCTCCCGTTGCCGTACTGGCATGTCTCCCTCGAGCACGGCCTTCGCCCCTGGGAGAGGGTAATCAAGTGGAAGCGCGTTGTCAAGTCACCAGCGAGAGAAGAGCGGCGGAAACAGGCATGAAGGTGCTCGGGATCGATACCGCAACGAGTATTCTCGGCATCGCGCTCCGGGTGGACGGCGAGACCGTGGAACAAGTACTATATCGACAAGCACGGAATCACGACGCCATGCTTACGCCTGCCGTGCGTGATCTGCTGGCTTCTCACAGCCTTCGGGTGCGCGACCTGGAAGCCGTGGCGGTATCCATCGGCCCGGGTTCGTTTACCGGTCTGCGGATCGGGTTGAGCTTTGTAAAGGGGTTGGTTTTCGGGACGAATGTCAAGGTTGTGACGGTCCCGACCCTGGAAGCCCTCGCCCGTACGTTACGGAACGAGCGCCGGGATTTGCTCCCGGTGGAGTGCGCCATCGTTCTTCCCGGCCGGAAGGGGGAAGTATTCTGGGGAAAATTCAGGTTGTCGAATGACGGCGTGGAACAGGCGCGGCAAACGGAACTCGTTTCCGTCGAGGAGCTTGCCGCTCTACTACCGGCATCGTTCGTCATTGCGGGCGAAGGGGCGGAGGTACTGGACAATGCCAGAAGAAATTATTTTGCGCTATATTCCATTGAGGCATCCGCTGCGGTCGTAGCGGAAGTGGGCGAGGAACGCGTACGGAGGGGAGAATTTGAGGATATTGCCTCACTGGAGCCTTTTTACGGGAAGGAATTCCTGGTCAAAGACACGAGCGGTCGATTACCGAAGGTTTTGCGCGATGCTTCATCGCAATTTCAGTCCAAGGATTAACAATGGCGTGGTTTCGAAGATCAAAACAGAATATTGATCCCAGTTCGGGGAAGAAAGAAGTCCCGGACGGGTCGTGGATTAAGTGCAGCGGCTGCAACGAGATGTTTCACAGGAACCAGATCGAAGCGGCCCTTTACACGTGTCCGAAGTGCAATTATCATTTTCGCGTGGACAGCCGCACGTACCTGGGATTCCTCCTCGATCCCAAGTCGTTCCGGGAGTACGACAAGAAACTCCGCGCGACCGATCCTCTTGGCTTTGTCGATTCGAAAGCGTACAAGGACCGCATCGAGAGCATGATCGAAAAGACGGGGTTATACGACGCAATCCGGTGCGGTATCGGCAAGATCGACGGTATGACGGTATCCATCGGGGCGATGGACTTCGCCTTCATCGGTGGAAGTATGGGCTCGGTGGTCGGAGAGAAAATCGCGCGCTCGGTGGATCGTGCCATCAAGCGGAAATGCCCGTTGATCCTGGTTTCGGCCAGTGGGGGAGCGCGCATGATGGAGGGCGCCATTTCCCTGATGCAGATGGCGAAGACATCGGCCAAGCTCGTTCAGCTTGCGGAGAAGAAACTCCCCTACATTTCTATCATGCTCGATCCCACCACGGGAGGCGTAACGGCCAGTTTTGCCATGCTAGGCGACGTGAACATCGCAGAGCCGAAAGCGCTGATCGGGTTTGCCGGCCCCCGGGTCATCAAGCAGACCATCGGGAAAGACCTCCCGGAAGGGTTTCAACAAGCTGAATTCCTCCTGGATAAGGGCTTCGTGGACATGGTCGTGCACCGAAAGGACATGCGCGCTACGATCATCCGGCTTCTAACGTTTTTTCAGAATTGATCGATGGATGTCCTTACAGGGATCGGGGATATGCAGGTTCGGGCGGAGCAGGATCGCCTGGCGGGAAAAAACATCGGCGTTGTTCCCACCATGGGCGCTCTTCACGAAGGACACATGAATCTTGTGCGCGCGGCCAGGTCCGCGTGCGACGTCGTGACGGTCACGATCTTCGTGAATCCGAAACAATTCGGGCCGGGAGAAGATTTCAACAGCTATCCGCGTGTTCTCGAGCGGGACCTCTCCGCCTGCGAAGCCGAAGGCGTGGATATCGTCTTTGCCCCTGAAGCCGGGGAGATGTACCCGGAAGGATTCAGTACCAAGGTGGCGGTAGCGGGATTGACGGCGGTGTTGGAGGGAGCGGCCCGGCCGGGCCATTTCGACGGCGTGACGACGGTGGTGGCAAAGCTCTTTGCGATTACGAAGCCGCACCGGGCCTATTTCGGCCAGAAGGACGCGCAGCAAGTCGCGGTGATCAAGCGAATGGTGCGGGACATGAACTTCGATCTCGAAATC
This sequence comes from Bacteroidota bacterium, assembly GCA_027021285.1. GTDB lineage: Bacteria > Bacteroidota > Ignavibacteria > SZUA-365 > JAADGX01 > JAADGX01. The sequence goes on from JALUUP010000406.1 coordinate 4,790, forward strand.
GTTGTCTGCCCAATCATACGGGAACCGGATGGTTTGGCAATGAGCTCGCGCAATGTGTATCTTTCGTCCGATGAGCGACGGGAAGCGCTGGCGCTCTTTCGTGCGCTGAAGAAGGCGGAAGAACTCGTAGCGTCGGGAACGAGGAAATCTGCGGACATTCTGGAAGGCATGAAACAAACGCTAACTGACACCGAGATACGAAAACGCGACTATATTGCTATCGTAAACCCGGCTACCATGGAACCAGTAGAGACACTGGAGCCGGATCAACCGGTTCTCGTGGCAGTAGCGGCCAGGGTTGGGGGGACAAGGCTTATCGACAACACGATTGTAACATTGGCGGAATGACGGCAGTATGAATCGCATCCTGTGCAAATCCAAGATCCACCGGGCGCGTGTCACCCAGGCGGAGCTGTACTACGAGGGCAGTCTCAGCGTGGACATGGACTTGTTGCGCGAAGCCGACATTTTGCCGTTTGAGAAAGTGCAGGTTGTAAATGTGAACAATGGGCAGCGGTTCGAGACTTATGTTATTCCCGGCGAGGCAGGGAGCGGAGTCATCTGTCTCAACGGCGCGGCCGCCCGGTTGGGGCAGGTCGGCGACGAAGTCATCATTATCAGCTATGCGCATTACCCGAACGATATCGCCCGCACCCATCATCCCACCATTCTTCTCGTCGATGAGAACAACCGGGTACGCGAAAAAATCGAGGGGCCTCTCGATCCTTCCACGGATTCATCACTGTTGAGCTGACGTTCCATGAGTAATTCGACACGTCCCGTGGCTGCAGTTATCATGGCGGCGGGGAAAGGCACACGCATGAAAACTCCCGGTTTGCCAAAGGTGCTGCACCCGGTTGGTGGAATGCCGATGATCGATCACGTTATCGCCTGCGCCCGGGGTTTCCGCGCCGAGCGGGTTATCGCCATCCTGGGGTATCAGCGGGAAAAAATCCTGGCGCATTTTTATGAGAACGGAATAGACTGCGAGCACGTGGTGCAAGAACCGCAGCTCGGGACCGGTCACGCGGTCATGCAGGCGCGTCCTCTTCTCGAAGACTTCGCGTGCGACCTTGTCGTGCTTTCAGGCGATGTGCCCCTCCTGCGACCGGAAACGGTCCTGGCCATGATCGCCGAACATCGTGCGCAACACGCTGGTGTCACGGTGCTGACCGCACACCTGCCCGATCCTACCGGCTACGGCCGGATTGTTCGAAACCACCTGGGGCACATTATACGGATTGTCGAGCATCGCGACACCTCGGATGAAGAACGCGAAATCAGGGAAATCAATACCGGGATATACGTGTTTCGCACCGAACACTTGTTTCCCGCCCTCGACCGCCTGACCCCGGATAACGATCAGGAAGAGTACTATCTGACGGATGTGTTTTCGATGTTTTCCGGGGATGGTGTCAGGATGGTGCCTGTCGTGGCGGATTCGATAACCGAGGTGCAGGGAATCAACACGGTGGAACAGTTGGCGCGGATAGATCGTCTTTTCCGGGAGCAGACCGGAACGCGGGTTTAAGGGGAATTGTTCGCGTGACGAGACGGGCAGGCAGGGAGAACAAGCGCCCCTTTTTTTCTTTACCCATGCATGTTATTACAACCGCTTTCAACTTCAAAGACGTTGCCTGGTCGGCCGTACGGTGAGCACGTTGGTGCTGACATGCGGAGGTTGATCCAGTGCATGGATGATTGAATAGGCGACGTCCTCGGCTGAAAGGAATTGGGTCAGCGGGTGTTTTTCCCACATTTTGAACACATCCGGGTCGGTAATATGCTCGGATAATTCGGTTGTGACCGCGCCCGGCCGCACGTTTATGATCCGGATGCAACTCTTGGGGCTAAGTTCCTGCCGGAGACCTTCTGAAAACGCATCGACAGCCGCCTTGGTGGCGCTGTACACGGTCGAAGAGGGCGAGACGTTTGATCCGGCGATAGAAGAGATGTTGACGATATCGCCCCGTTCGTTCTCCAGCATGGATGGCAGTGCCGCCGCCGTGCAGAGCAGCACTCCCTTGATATTGATATCCACCATGCGCAACCACTCCTCGACGTTCAGTTTTTCGATGAACGAGAGCAACATCACGCCGGCGTTGTTTACCAGGATATCGATTCTTCCAAAGGTGCGAAGTGTGAGCTCCGCCATCCGTCGCGTTTCCCCGATGCTGGTTACATCGGTGGGACAGATGAGGGCTTCTCCGCCATTATCCGTGATCCGGGCGTAGATATCCTCGAGACGTGAAACACGCCGTGCCGCAAGCGTTACACGGACTCCTTCAGCGGCCAGCGCTACGGACAGCGCTTCTCCGATGCCGCTGGAAGCGCCGGTAACAATGGCGGTTTTGCCTGCCAGGTAGTGTTTGGGTTCGCTCTTATTGTATGTCGTCATGTCTCGAGTTCCCGCAAGTGGCCGGTTCGTCGGTTCTGAAACGAAAGATAGGTAATTCGAACGAAACTCATCGTGCTGAAATCCTTTGAATCGGTTTTCCGAGAAGAATGGCTGGCAGAGTTTTCATTGGATAGCTGGAAAAGACGACTCGTGATTACCATCGGTGACAACCGTGCAGCTCTTTTTTACGCAGGTGATTGCGAATATAACGGTTCACATTTTTTTGTATATTACCGGTCGGACCACCGATTATTTTTCCACTGTTTTTTCGGGAGGGACTATGAGACGGTTTTTTCGGAATACTGTCTGGTTGTTCGTAACGATTGTGTCCACCGGTTTTTTGACGCAATCAAGTTACGGGCAGGCAGGAAAATCCCTGATTATCAACCACTTCGTTGTCGATCCGGATGTCATCGAAGGACATCTGGTGGTCAGTGATGTAACAGGAAAGGGCGGAAGAGTCGATATCTGGTTCTACGATCAAAATGGAGTCCTTGCGGGCAAAACATCACAGATTATTCCGGCCCACGGGAAGATCAATCTCGACCCGCAGCAATATGTGCAGCAAAAGAAATTGATCGGCACCATAAGAATGGATTCCCGCGAGGTGATCACCGGTCAATACTGGCAGTTCTACAAAGACCCGGCGCTGGGCTGGAAGAACATTGCCGTCCCCGCTGCGATTGCTCCGGGAGCGACCAAGCTTGTGTGCCAGCACTTCGTCTCTGATCCGACGATTGAAAGCTACATCGTCGTAGCGGATGCAGAGGGCACCAGTCCGACGTTGTACGTTGAGTTCTACAGTGATCAGGGCGAACTTGCTGGTCAGAAAAGATATGTTATTCCACGTAATGGCAAACTCTCTATACTTCCCATCGAAGCGGTGGGTGGAAAAAAG
>JALUUP010000407.1 GCA_027021285.1 Bacteroidota bacterium
GTACGGATGAAAGAGGTACCGGCGCAAGCGCACATGGTATTCCGGGCTTATCACGAACGACGTGATGGATTGCGCGAGCTCGATCTTGCCCTTGCCAGGTTCGCTTTCTCCGCTGTTGCTGTATGCGGAATACGAGATACCGGTCGTGATGGAAAACGCGTTAAAAAGCGCTCGTACCGTTGCGCTTCCCGTGTATCCCGTGGACATCCCGTACGCCGTTCCCTCGTAATAGTCGATGGTAGTGCCATCGTAATCACCGGATGGAAAGGAAAGTCCAATACCCGGGCCTGCCTGCCAGGTCGTTTGAGCGGAGGTGCCGGTAGTCATGAATAAAAGGAACGTGAAGAACAGTCCCAAAGAAAATTTTTCCATCACAGTGTCCTCCAAATTCACCTGTTACATGATCTTCAATGTAGTTAATCTATCGGGATCCGAACACACGTGAATCACCCGGAAGAATCGTTCTGCACGTATGCTGCCCCGAGACCAGGGGCGCGTTTTTTCGCGGCGAAACCTATGGCATCGTGTCCAATGAACATGTCAGGTTCTTACGGTAAAGTGGTTGTGATGCTCTGTGATTCCATCTCGTTCAGCGAGAGCGACGCTCATCCCAGCGCCACGTCGAGCGCCATCATGAGGGCGAAGCCGATCATGGCGCCCATGGTTGCGATGTCGGTATTCTTACGCAACTGCGACTCCGGTATCAGCTCCTCGACCACCACGAAGATCATGGCCCCGGCCGCGAAGGAAAGAGCGTATGGAAGAATCGGGCGCATCAAGACAACGGCGGCTGCTCCAATCACACCAGCGACGGGTTCCACGATCCCGGAAAGTTGTCCGTACCAGAAGCATTTCCAGCGCGAGAATCCCTCCCTGCGCAGTGGAACTGACACTGCGGCGCCCTCTGGAAAGTTCTGGATCCCGATGCCGATGGCCAGCGCCACGGCTCCGGCCAGCGAGGCCGCGGGCAAGTCGGCGGCGACGGCGCCGAACGCCACCCCGACCGCCAGTCCTTCCGGGATATTGTGCAGGGTTATGGCAAGGATCAACAGGACGCTTCGCTGCCACGACGTCTTGATGCCCTCGGCTTCTTCGATGGGAAAATCCATGTGAAGGTGAGGCAGTATCTTGTCCACGAGGCGCAGGAATATCCCGCCCAACAGGAAGCCGACCACGGCGGGAAGCCACGGCGGATCGCCGAGCTCCTCCGCCATCTCGATGGAAGGAGCGAGCAGGGACCAGAAACTGGCTGCGATCATGACGCCGGCGGCAAACCCCAGCATGCCGTCGAGAAATTTCCTATTGATGGACTTGAAGAAAAACACGACGCTCGCCCCCATCGCGGTTACGAACCAGGTGAAAATGGTGGCGAAAAGCGCCTGCATGATGGGGCCGAAGCTTGTAAACCACTCGATGAGCATAGTTCAGGACGAGAGTTTTGTGATTGAGCGCGTGCTTACAGGTACCGACGACCTTTTAACAGGCCATAGTATGGAAATTATCCACATAATCAAATCCCCCCCCGCATGGTTTCAACAGGTCGAATGAATCAGCGCTCCCACTGCATGCTGCGGGCGCATCTTGTTGTACAGGCTCACCGCGCGCTCGGTTGACAGAACATGAACCTTCACGCGGCGGGCTTCGAGAAACGCCAGGGTCTCCGGCTGGACAAGCAAACGATTGAACCGTCCTTTCGACAGGATAATCACACATGCCCCG
>JALUUP010000408.1 GCA_027021285.1 Bacteroidota bacterium
CACGATCCAAGGATACGCGATCAGTGATTCAGCAGGCTGGTACTCGATTCCAAGCCTGAATCCAAATACCTACACCGTTTATGCAGACAAGCCGGGTTTCGTATCCACGTCGAACCCGAACATCGTCCTTTCGTATTCAGGTTCATCCGATCCGACCAGGATCCAGGAAGTGAATTTCTACCTCGTGCCGACACCGAGAATCGCAACGGGTACCGACAAGGATGTCGTACCGGGCGAGTTATCGCTGAGCCAGAATTTCCCGAATCCTTTCAACCCAACAACGAGAATCTCGTTCACACTGCCGAAGAGGGAGTTCGTTACGCTAAACGTTTACAGCGCCTATGGCCAGGTCGTAAAAACACTCGTGAGCAAGGAGCAACCGGCCGGGACGTACGAAGTTGAGTTCGACGCTGGCAACCTGCCCTCCGGCGTGTACATCTACCAGTTGAAGACAAGCAATCGCATTCTGACAAGACGAATGATTCTCACCAAGTAGGAACCATGTTTTACATCGATGAAAGCGGCTTCGTGCCGCTTTTTCTTTAGGCCGATCCCGAATGAGCAATTGAAACAACGGACGACGCGTGGAATGGCGCACGCTCATCTATCGTATTTGAGGACAGGAGATTTTGACCTGGGCAGCAAAAGCCGGGATTCGTAGATGCGATTACAAAATTGTGACGGAGGACAGTACCCGGGATGAAGACGCGACATGTCCAAACTCTCGGATACATTTCAAGTTGCCTGTCTTACCTGCGCTTCCGCACCAGGAACAATGACGCAACTCCTATCGTCACGAAGATGAGAAAAAGGAGAATGATCTGTTCGTTTGTCAATCCGCCCCCAGCCAGCGGGTCCTTGATCGTGGCTTTCATTTCCATGCTCTGGGAAAGTTGCGGCAGACGATACATCCATGTCAGGGTCTTCTCCTCCGATTCCATCGCGTTCGAAGAGATAATACTTCCCGGCATGGTGTACGAATAAACGACCGTGTAGCCCTCGAGTCCCGGTCCCCTTACGGTTGTATCCGGAGCCGTGACGTGGCGAAACTTGATTTTCCCGTCTTCATGTTTCCACTCAAAAACATCACCGGCGAACGCTTCCGCCTCGTTAAGCCTGGAAAAGTCCGAAAAGTCCAGTTCCACCCACACGTGCCGCGTGGAGTCCGATTCTTTCGTCTCGACACGCACCCTTTTAACCGTTGTGTAATCCGAAGCGTAGCGTTCCCGTATCGCGTCTTCACTAAACGGTATCTTGTTCTGGGAGAGCCACGTCACGTAGGGTTCCAGCGTCCAGTAATGGATTCGCAGGGTACCGGATCCGTCGGCGTTGATCTTGGCCGACTGCTCGTAGTTCAGGCATCCGGCAAAGCTCAGGGAAATGAGCATCAATGCGACGACAGCGGCCAAATGGTGTCTTGTCTGCGGTGATAAGAAGGTCATCTTTCTTTCCCGATGAACGTTGCGATAGTTGAATGTCAGCGAACGGGAGTTTCTATCGAGACCTGTACGGTGCGGCAATAGAAACGCCCTTCCGGCGTGCTGTTGTCGAACAACAACGGCTCTTCGCCGAGCCCCTCGTACCGAATACTGAGCGGTCCCAGGGTCGCGGTCAGGCGCCGGGCCACGGATTTCGCCCGCTCCTCCGACAGCTTCAAATTGTACCGCGCGTCCCCAGTTCTATCCGTGTGCCCCTGTACCAGGATCGTTGAACCGGATG
>JALUUP010000409.1 GCA_027021285.1 Bacteroidota bacterium
GGGTTGCAGCGATTTCAACTTGCCAATAACGGCAGGATCGCGTCCCAGCGCCGGAGGACCATTCGCCAGAGTGAAATCGGTCGCCGTCTCCACTCGCAGGCGAGGATCGGATGCAGCCAACGCCTCCAGCCCCCGGCTTTTGTCAAACGTGTTGTAGGCCCTGTCCGCGATTTCTTTGACTTTTTTCATCTGGCGTTCGACCTGGACGAGCGGAACGATATTATTCACGACGTCTTCAAAGCTCCGGTAGCCTGCGGGAATTTCCTTCGCGACCCGCGCCACGACGTATCCTTGTGAGCTTTGGAACACGTCGCTGATTTCACCCACGCTGTTCTCGAACGCGAACTTGAGGAGCGAGGAATTGACGCCTATTCCGGGGATGAATGCTCCCGGTGTCTTTTGGAATTCGGGAGTCTGTAAGATTTCGTAATTGTCTATTTTTGCTTCCTCATCGAAGCCGTTTTCCTTGGCGAAGTAGGCGAAGCTGCGCGCGCGTTCGTAAACTTCGTCTTTCGTGGTCGAACCCGGTTCCACGCGGAGAGTGATTCCGACGAGCGTGAACAAGCGGGATTCCCTCCCCTCGATTTTAATCACGTGATAACCGAACTGGGTCTTAATCGGTCCGATGATATCTCCAACTTTTCCGGAGAATGCCGCTTTCTCGAACTCCTTCACCATGCGTCCCTTGCCGAACCAGCCCAGGTCGCCGCCCCTCGTGGCAGTGGGGCCGGTGGAGTATTTCGTGGCCAGGTCTTCAAAGCGCTCGCCCGAGCGGGCCTTGCGCGCTACTTCCTCCGCCAGGCGCTTTGCCTCTTCCTCGCTCTTTTCCGTTCCGAGCAGGATGTGACGCGCGTGCACGAATGTTTCCTTTCCATCCTTGATCTCCAGCACTTTCTTCAGCGCAAATCCTTCACGCGTAGCGACCGGCCCGATGACGTCTCCCACCGACGCGGAGATGACGGAGTCGGCGAGGGCAGGATCGATTTGAGAAATATTGCCGGTGACCGTGTCCAGTTTCGTTGTATATAGCAATGCTTCGGTCACGAAATCCCCTCCCTCGGCAACGCGGTTCTTGAGCGTTGTGAGGTCCTTCAAGACGGCGGAAGTGTCGTCCTTGGATGGGGCGAGGATGAACTGAACGTAATCCAGGACGCGGGAAGGTTCCGTTTTGAATTCGTCCATGTGTGCATCGTAATACGCGCGGAGTTCCTCGTCGGACGGGCGGCTGGTGTCGGGTGGCACAAGCTGCTGGGCGTCGAAAAGGACATAACTGCACGAGAACCTGCGGTTCTCGTTTTCATACTGGATCAACAATTCGTCGTCGCTCACCTGGATGGCGGCGCTCAGGAGAGCGGTGAGCTTGTCGCGGATCAACTGGGCGCGCACCTGTTCTTCCATTTGCAACAGCGCCTCGCGGTTTTCCGGTCCCGGGTTTGCCAGGAATTGCTGGTATGCCTGCCGGTTGAAACTCCCCGTTGAATCGATAAAGTACTGGGCCAGCGCCTGGGGCGGGTTGGGGCCATAGAAAACGTTGCGGACTTCATCGTCCGTTACCACGATTCCGAGATCCTCGACCGCTCTTTCCACGACGGCTTGTTTGATGAAATCGTCCCAGACCTGTTCCCGTATCGTGGCGATTTCATTGTCATTCAACTCCCGGTCCTGCTGCTGGCGGCGGCTCTGCATTTCCAGGTCCACCATCTGGGAATACTGGGCGTAGGTAATTGGTTTGCCGTCGATTTCACCGAGCTCGTTGTAGTTTCCCTGTAATAAAGTGCCGACGTCGAGATCCGAGAGAACCCAGAACGCGATAAAAATAACGGCGAAAACGAGGATGATTATGTGCGTATTATCACGCAGCCTGGTCATCACACCCATGATGAGTCACTCCATTAAATTCGTATATACTATATCGCTGTATTTCATTCGAGATGAAAATTTACAAGACTAATAATATAGATGAGTCCCGCCTGAAATGCAATGAGATTTTCAGGGTGGACGATTTGGGATCGGGGACACGGTTTAGCCCGTGACGGTCTTGCAGGTGGCGGAAAAGGGGCGTTTTCCCGACCCGGCACGTCCGGCGACGTGTCGGTATTCTCGATTTTTCCGTATATTTTTATTCTGGAACAGGAATACACGGAACGAAATGCTGACGGAAAAACTCGACCATATTCTCGAACGCTATCACGCTATTCACGAGGAAATGAGCAAACCGGAGGTCGCCACAGACCGGGAGCGGTTGCGTTCCCTCGGCAAGGAGCAGCGCGTCTTGCAGCCCGTCGTGGAAAAATACGAGACGTACAAACGGGTGCTTCACGATCTCGAGGGAAGCGAGCAACTCCTGCAAACGGAAACCGACGAGGAGATGCGCGCAATGGCTTCCGCGGAAATTCTCCGGCTCCGGAAAGAACTGGAGGTAATCGAGGCGGAACTGAAGGTCTTGCTGTTGCCGCGGGATCCCGACGATGACAAAGACGTCATCGTGGAGATCAGGGCAGGCACCGGCGGCGAGGAAGCCGCCTTGTTTGCCGCCGATCTCTACCGCATGTATTCCCGGTACGCCGAGCGCAAAGGTTTCGCCCTGGAGGTGATCGATTTCAACGAGACCGGCATAGGCGGGTTCAAGGAAATCGTGTTCAGTTTGAGAGGAAACGAAGTGTTCGGCTGGATGAAATTCGAAAGTGGTGTTCATCGCGTTCAACGCGTGCCTTCCACGGAAGCCAGCGGCAGGATCCACACGTCGGCGGCCACCGTCGCCGTGCTTCCGGAACCCGAGGAAGTGGATGTCGAGATCGGCGAGGATGATCTGCGCATCGATATATTCCGGGCGGGCGGAAAGGGCGGGCAGAATGTCAACAAGGTGGAAACCGCCGTGCGCATCACGCACCTTCCCACCGGTATCGTGGTCTCGTGCCAGGACGAGCGCTCGCAGCTCAAGAACCGGCTCAAGGCGATGAAGGTTTTGCGCGCCCGGCTCTATGAAATGCGGCAGGCCGAGCAGACAGAGAGCATCACCAACCAGAGAAGGCTCATGGTGCGCAGCGGGGACCGGAGCGATAAAATCCGAACGTATAACTTTCCCCAGAACCGGATAACGGACCACCGCATCGGCCTGACCCTGTACAACCTGACCGAAGTGCTGGATGGGAACCTGGACGAACTGATCGAGGCGCTGCGTTTGGCGGACCGTACACAGAAACTGGAAGAAGGAGTTGCCTGATGGCGGATTCCGTACGCACCATGAATATCGGCGGAATCGAGATCGGGGGCGGGGAGCCCGTTCTCATTGCGGGACCCTGCGTGGTTGAAAACCGGGAGATGGTGGTGGAGACCGCGCGCCGATTGAAAAGCTTGTGCGCGGAGTTCAGCCTCGGGTTTATTTTCAAGGCTTCCTACCGCAAGGCAAATCGAACCAGCCTGGACGGATTCGCAGGAATCGGCGACGCGGAGGCGCTCGCGATCCTTTCGGACGTGCGGGAAACCCTTTCCGTGCCTGTCCTCACGGACGTGCATTCCGTGCAAGAAGTCGAAGCTGCCGCGCGCGCGGTGGATGTATTGCAGATTCCCGCCTTTCTCTGCCGCCAGACCGATCTTCTCGTTGCCGCTGGCGGAACGGGTAAAGCGGTCAACATCAAGAAAGGGCAGTTCGTGGCCCCCGGGGACATGGGGCGCGCCGTCGAGAAGGTGGTTTCAACCGGCAATGAACGCGTGTTGCTCACGGAACGGGGAGCTTCGTTCGGGTACCACAACCTGGTCGTGGACATGCGCTCGCTCGTCATCATGCGGGGATTCGGATACCCGGTGGTGTTCGACGCGACGCATTCGGTTCAGCTTCCCGGCGGAGGCAGGCAGTCCGGCGGCGCGCCGGAATTCATCCTCCCGCTGGCCCGGGCGGCGGCGGCGGTGGGAGTGGACGGATTTTTCGCGGAGACGCATCCCGACCCCGCGGCTGCCCTGAGCGACGCGGCTACGCAGGTTCCGCTGGACCGTATGAAGGATTTCATAAGGCAGGTATTGGCCATCGACGCCTCGCGCCGCTCGCTGATGCCGTAATCGCCGGACCGGTTTCACGGTGTTCGCCTTGCACCGGAAGATTAACGATTTGACCACAACAGGTGACCGTATAAAATGACAACCAGGAAATCGATTCCCGAACCACACCGCGACAAGCTGCGGGAGATCCGGGCCATTTTTCTTGACGTGGACGGCGTTCTCACCGACGGCAGCATCGTCTATACATCCGGTGGAGTGGAATCGAAAGCGTTTCACGTGCAGGACGGGCTGGGAATCCGCCTGGCGATGGAAAAGGGGCTTCGCGTCGGGTTGATAACAGGGCGGAGGTCCGAGGTGGTGGAACGCCGGGCGCGGGAGCTCGGCATCACCGACCTGTACCAGGGGTCGCTCGACAAGGCGTCGGTCCTGGACGAGATCGAAGCCGTGTATGACTTGAAGGATGAGCAGGTCGCGTACATGGGCGACGACATCCTCGATCTTCCCGTTTTACGGCGGGTGGGCTTTTCCGCCGCGCCTGCCAACGCCCATCCCGCGGTGCTCCAGGCGGTGGATTTCGTCACCGGCAATACAGGCGGGAACGGCGCCGTGCGGGAGATGATCGACTACATCCTGGCTGCGACGGACAATGCCACCGGAACGTAAGAGACAACAGGTGATACCGCGTACGAAACAGGGATTGGCGGCGTGTGATAACAACACGCTGATTATTTCGAGATAGAATGATTCTACAGGATGTTCATCACTACCAGGACAAGGAGTTCTATGCGACGACAAACATGTTCATTTGTGCTCGCCGCTGTTGTTATGCTTGGTTTCACAGGCATGAACAAAGCGGTTAGCCAGGGAATCTTTCCCTACAAGTATTCCATCGTGAAGCTGGAAAACGGCCTCAGGGCGTATCTCATCCCCACCCAAAACCCCGGCCTGGTTGCCTATTACTCGATCGTGAGAACGGGCAGCCGGGACGAGTGGGAACCGGGGCACAGCGGGTTCGCGCATTTCTTCGAGCACATGATGTTTCGCGGCACCAAGACGTACCCGGGGCCGGTGTACGACCGCCTTGTAACGGAAATGGGCGCTGACGCCAACGCCTACACTACCGATGACTACACGGCCTACCACCTGAAATTCGCGCGCGAAGACCTCGAACGGGTGATGGAACTCGAGAGCGACCGCTTCCAGAACCTGTTTTACGACGAACCGGAATTCATAACGGAGGCCGGGGCGGTGTACGGCGAGTTCCGGAAAGGACGGACCAACCCCTGGTGGGTCCTCTTCGAGAGCATCCAGAACACGGCGTTCGACGTGCACACCTACAAGCACACGACCATCGGCTTCGAAGCGGATATCAAGGCCATGCCCACCATGTACGACTATAGCAAATCGTTTTTCAAGCGCTACTACCGGCCGGAGAACGTGGTGCTGCTTATCGTGGGCGACATCGACGTCGCCGCTACCGGGAGCCTGATCGAGAAATACTACGCCGGTTGGAAGCCGGGATACGTCGCACCTGAGATTCCCCGGGAACCGGAGCAGAAAGGCGAACGGAAGGTCGAGGTCAAGTACGACGGAAAAACCCTGCCCATCCTGGCCGTTTCCTACAAGTCGCCGAAGTTCGATCCGGACGACAAGCTGGCGGTGGCCGGTTATCTCATAGAGAATCTCGCCTTCGGTGAAACCAGCGATATTTATAAGAAACTCGTTCTCCAGGAACAGAAAGTCCAGGTTCTCGGCGCCAGTTTCGACAAGAACCGCGATCCCGGTCTTTGGAGCATTTACGCGATGGTAAAGGACGAGGCGGATATTCCCTATGTTCTGGCGAAAATCGACAAGGCGGTTGAAGAAATGCAGAACGCGCCGGTGGACGCCAAGCGTTTGAACGACCTGAAGAGCAGGTTGAAATACGGTTTCCTGATGAACCTGGATACGCCCGGGAAGGTGGCGGGGAACCTTGCTCGCTATGTCGCCCTCACCGGCGGAATTGAAGCCGTCGACCGGCTTTTCGCTACGTACGAAAAAGTCACTCCCGAGGATGTCCAGAACGCCGCCAGGACGTACCTGGTCAAGGAACACCGTACAGTCGCAACCTTGAAGGGGAGGGATTAATCATGAGAACCTCGATCATATCCATTCTTCTCCTGGCCGTAGTTGCGGCAGGAGCATTCCTGATAAACGGTTGCAGCAAAATGACAAAACCGGAAACCGTGCTTCTCCAGGTCAAGGACGACCCCACTGTTTCCTTCCGGATCTGGTTCAAGGTTGGATCCCAGAACGACCCATCGGGCAAAGAAGGCCTGGCCGCCCTGACCGCCGCCATGATGACGGAAGGAGCGACTGCGAACAACAGCTACGAGGAAATCCTGGATAAACTCTATCCCATGGCGGCGAGTTACGGCGCCAGCGTGGACAAGGAAATGACGATCATTTATGGCCGCACCCACAAGGACAACCTGGACGCGTATTACCAGTTGTTCCGGGACGCGATTCTTGCTCCGGCCTTCAACGAGGACGACTTCCGCAGGCTCAAAAGCGAGGCGCTGAACTACCTGGAAAAGACACTACGGTATTCCAGCGACGAGGAACTGGGCAAGGCGGGATTGTACAACATGATCTTCAAGGACACGCCGTACGGTCATGTAGAGGCGGGCACGGTGGAAGGCCTCAACGCCATCACCCTCGAAGACGTGAAGAATTTCTACGCCACCCACTTCACACGGAACAGCGTCGTGGTCGGCCTGGGGGGAGGATTCGACAACGCGCTGGTGGACCGCGTCACGAGCGACATGCGGACCCTGCCCGATGTGCCCTACAAAGAAGTACCGGTTCCCCAACCGCGGTACGACGGCGAGAACGAAGTCCTGATCATCGAGAAAGACGCCTCGGCGACCGCGATCAGTTTCGGTTTCCCCATCGACGTGCATCGTGGATCGAAGGATTTTTACGCGCTGTGGATCGCAAATTCCTGGTTCGGCGAGCACCGCAATTCCAGCAGCCACCTCTACCAGGTGTTGCGGGAGGCGCGCGGGATGAATTACGGGGATTACTCGTACATCGAGGCCTTTCCCAACGGCGGGCGGCGGCAGATGCCTCCCACCAACGTGGCCCGGCGCCAGCAACTGTTCGAAGTGTGGATCCGGCCCGTCCCGAACGAGATGCGCCACTTTGCTTTCCGCGCCGCTGTGCGGGAGCTGCAAAAGCTGGTCGAGAACGGCTTGACCGAAGAACAGTTCGAACTCACGCGCAAGTTCCTCCGCAAGTACGTTCTGCATTTCGCTCCCACGACGATGGACCGCCTCGGCTATGCCATAGACGACGTGTTCTACAATATCGGGGAAAGCCACCTCGAGAAATTCCGGCGCATGATGGATGAACTAACCCTGGAGGACGTGAACACGGCAATCCGCAAGTATCTTCACTTCCAGGGGCTGAGGGTCGTGTTCGTTACGAAGGATGCGGAGCAATTGTTCGACCACCTACAGTCGAACGCGCCAAGTCCTATCGAGTACACCTCGCCCAAGCCGGAGGAGATCCTCCGCGAAGACGAGGAGATCTCGCACTACGAAATCATGATTCCACCGCACAGGATTCACATCGTGCCGGTGGAGGAAATGTTTCAGAAATAAGCAGCCGATGAAATGGTTCGGGAGAACAGCGGGCGGAATGTCCGCCGTTCTCTGTCATGGAACGTTGTGGTCAGTCCCACTTGGTGGCGTCGAGCGCCGCCCAGATGAGCAACGCTGTCATTCCGACCACGATGATAAAACCGAGGATGGTCAGGAGAAGGGTCTCAAGCGCGGATTCGCGCCTGCTGCCGAAGGAAAGGATATCGGAATAGCTCACGGTGGTGTCACGAAGGTCCGAAGACGCGGCGCCGTTTTCATACAGCATTCCCTGCACGCCTTCCATCGAAAGCCGCCACGCTCCGGCGGCAAACGTTACATCGCCCTTCGGGGTGGCCAGGCTTAGTCCCGGGGTCATGGATTGGCGGGAACCCTGCTGCATGGGCGCCGAAGCGT
>JALUUP010000410.1 GCA_027021285.1 Bacteroidota bacterium
CCCGTGATTCGATGTTTCGTACGGGAGAACGCAGGGGCACGTCGTAGTCGAAGAGGATCACGCCGCCCAGGTTCAGGTCGCGGATTTGCTCCAGGATCGGATCGTTCGCTTCCAGCGCGCAGCCGCGGAAACCGACCATGATCATCTGCCCGATCCACGTGTCGAGGCTGTCGGTGACGGCAACCCGCGTCTGGGAAGCGGCGATGCCTCCGAGAACCAGGACCCAGGTGATCAGGATGACGAGTGCGCGTTTCAACTGGTGACGCCTATCGGAATTTCTTTTCCCATGAACGGATGTTTCCCAAACGGTCCGCGCCAGCGATGCCGAGCAGGCTTGCGCGCCGGGGGAAATATTTGTCGGGCACGTAGAAGCGTTGCCGCCGCTCGTTGAATTCCACCGGGACCTGTTTGCCGTCGATGCGCACGGAAACCGAGTTCCAGTCCAGCCCGGTGGCGTAGTCGTTAAGTTTGAACCAGACGCGTTTCTTCCGGCGATTCAGCGCCAGCGACGTGAGTACGGGTCCTTCGCGATCGAAACCCAGCGAGTACGTTCCCAGGTATTTTCCCATCACCATCGAAACGGTGCCCGCCTTGGCGTCTATCACCGGGCGCGTCCAGCGCGGCGACGCGCCTGCATCATCCATCCTGATGAAGAGCGAAGATGTGTCCGTGATGGAATCCGGAATGGAAAACACCGCCACCGGCCGCCCCGGTATTGGCACGCCCTGCGGCTCGACACGGTAGGACGCGCCCCTATCTCCCCGGACGGTCTGCACCCGGCACAGCATGGGCCTTGTGACAGCGCCGGGAGGGAAGCGCAGAAGAAAGCGATGATCATCCGAAACCAGTTGCCCGCCGCTCCAGGGAGTAACGAGAACAGCGTTCAGTGAATCGGCGGCGGAGCTGATCAGGCCTCCGAACACGGCCCTGATGTTCACCATCGCTTTCCCGGCGAACCCCGGCCACGCTTTCGCCACGGCCAGGTACGTGTCCGGAGCCAGTGCGGACACCTTCGCCATGAGCCGGTTCCCGCCCTGGATCACCTCGACCGTGGGAGCCTGGTCGAACGCCTCCGAAGCGGTGATGGTATAGATGATCTCGTCCCACTCTATCCGGCGATGGACCTGGAGCCGGCCGCTCGCGTTTCGCGTTCCGTGCGCGAAATACACCGGGTTCCCGGCGTTGCCCAGCGGATCGAACGCCCGGAGACGCAAAAGTCCTTCTGGCAGGGATCGGTTTTCCACTCGCAGGACATTTTTCAGCTCGTCCCTCTTCCACGTGCGGACATTCTCCCATCCCGAGCTGTCGAAACGCCGGCGGTCGAGGACCAATTTTCCAAACTGTTCGAGATCGGCGATGCGGATGATCGTCGCGTTCTCTCCTTCCGCCGATATGCGGAATTCCATGGGCGGCACGACGACGATTTCACCCGTGAGATCGGCGCTGTTGCCCTCGAGGTCCTCGGCGTGAACGCGGATACGTTTGCGGCCATAACCGAACCGCGTGAACGAAATCCTCCCCGCCCAGTCCTCCCGCGTCTCGTACACCGCAAGGCTGTTCCCGGGCTCCCGGTACAGCTTCCGGTACTCGCCTTTCCTCTTGAGCATGAGATCGTGCGCGCGATCGATGCGGATGGACCAGTACAGGGAATCCTGGAACCTGTCGAAACGGGCGGCAAAAACGCGCACCGTATCGACGTACATCTCGAGCAGAT
>JALUUP010000411.1 GCA_027021285.1 Bacteroidota bacterium
CAGGCACGGGCGCGGCAGGACCATAGTCGCGTCCACGTTCCATGGATTAATCTGGCTGCCGGGCAGGTAGCTGATCATCTCCAGGGCGATCGGTTCCGTGCTTTTCACGACAACGCCGTTTTTCCATAACTTGTATGGCGTACCTCCCGTTACCGAAGTATCACACTTAAACAGTGTATCCACGTTCGCGGGAAGCACCAGCCGCGCCCACCACTGGCGAGACCAGGCCGGAGCGTAAAGAAAGACGGTTGCCGGTTTCACGGTCAGGATGCGCAGGTACGGCGTTGAAAGAACCCCTATTCCTCTCAAATGACGGCCCCGGTTCGTGGGATAGGCGAACCAGAACTCCCGCCCCCAGGCCGCGTTCAGCTTCACCTTCCCCGCGTCAGGTTGATCCAGCGTCACTCCACCCACGATGATGCGCCCTTCGATTACTTCATCCTTCACACACATGCCGCTGAACGTGATTTTCCACGTCACCGTATCGGTTCTCCCGCCAAACCGCGCCCCCACCATCCAGGTCGCCGTCGCTTTCTGGCGTTGGTAGAGTTCCGTCAACGGCTCGATCAAGTACTGGGTTGTATCGCCGGCCAGAAACTTCAGGCGCGGCGGCAGGTGGAGCGTGGCCTTCACGCTGCTGAGAGAAAAATTGCTCCGGTTCAGCACGAAAGCAGTGATCCGGACGGGATTGGGATCGTACCCGCTCAGGTCGTCCAGGCGCCGGACGCTATCAGGCGCGACGGCGTACACCTCGTAATCGCAAAAGATACCCGCCGGCAGGTGCACGGGCACGATGCAGGAATCGCGGACGCCGTACCGGCCACGCACATCGAACCGGATCCACGACGAGTGTTCGGTGGAATCCATGACGGCGCGGATACGCCAGGCGTTCGCCGCTGTTCGACCCGGACGCAACACGCGAGGATCCACCGCCTGAGCGGCTGCGCCCGAATCCACCACCAGCCAGGGACCGGTAGTGATACGCACCGAGAGGCCCGAAGCGGGATAGAGACCCACGTTCCGAACCAGGTTGGCGACATGCCGGGGATTATCGAGGTAGCCGGTGGCGTAGCGGTCAAGGAAGAACTCCATGCCGCCAGGACATTCGAGGCGGACATCGATGCTGCCCGGCGGAGGGATCTCCGCGCCGTAGATCACGGTAATCACGAGGCTGTCGCCCGGGGCCAGAGGACGCCGGTTCCATTGCATGAGAACAGCGTTGTCGCGGAGCTCAAGGCCGGACGGCTGGTAATCCCATCTTACCGCTCCGAGGTATCCTTCCGACTGCCACCGACCCACGACGAACTGGTCGGGAGGACTGGCTTCCGCGCTGTCGAACACGCCGTGCACGACGAACGGCCACAGCATGGAGCGCGCCATCCACCGCGGAGGCACCAGCGTATCGCGGAATTCCCGCTCCCGAAGCAGCCGCTGGCTATTTACGTACACCTCCAAAGAATCGTCATCCCCGATCATCAGGTCCAGAACCTGTAGCAAGCCCGCGCGTACCGTGTCGCCGGTATTGTTGACCAGGACGTTGCGCACGCGCAGGTACAGCCTGGTGCCGATGGAATCCGGAACGAAGCGTTGCCTCAACTGCACCGCGCCGCCGGCATGGGGCAGGTCCGTCACGAAAAGGATCGAGGTCGAATCGGTCGTAATCGTCCCCTTGGGAAAAGCGGTCGTTCCTGCCGGGAGGCTGGGAAGGACGTTG
>JALUUP010000412.1 GCA_027021285.1 Bacteroidota bacterium
AGAATCCAAAAAGTTCGGCTCGGAAGGTGGTGATAAACGTTTCCACGCCTTCCCGAAGTATGAACGCGCGATGCGTGGCGATGAAGGCGCGTATGCTATCCTCGTTTTCCGTTTGTTCGCCGGCAATGTAGCGCTCCCTGGACGCTTCCGATACGTGTTCCGGTTTTACGACATCGTCGGAAACGCCCATGCGCAGCCGCCGGATGAAGCCCCGCAGTTCCCTCACGTTGCCTTCCCAGCGCATCATGGACAAAAGGTCCAAGGCGTCATGCGTGATGTCAAACGGGGGCTCATTCGGATTGAACCGCCGCTCCTGGTCGAAAAAGAACCGCGCCAGCAGTGGGATATCTTCTTTTCTGTCGCGCAGGGGAGGGATGTAAATCGTGCCCGCCTCAAGTCGAAAATACAGGTCGCGCCGGAGACTATCCGTCTCACCGCGCTTCAACGGACGGTTGGAGCTGCAGATAATCCGTGTTTTTACTTTCCGGGGCATTCCCCCAATGGAGGTGAATTCGCCGGGATCGAGTGCCCGGAGCAGCTTGACCTGTATGGTGGAATTGGCCTCCGAGATTTCGTCCAGAAACAGCGTGCCCTTCTCCGCGATACTGAAAAGTCCCTCCTTGGCGGCGTCGGCGCCGGTGAATGCGCCCTTGACATGGCCGAACAGTTCGCTTTCCGCCAGCGTATCCACGATGGCGCCGCAATTTATGGCCAGAAATACTTCATCCCGACGATTGCTCAGGCGATGGATTGCCCGCGCGGCAAGCTCCTTGCCCGTGCCCGTCTCCCCGATCAGGAAGACAGGATGGGGTGAATCCGCAACGCGCTCTATCATCGAGCACAATTTTTGCATGGCCGAACTGGAGCCGATGAACCCGAATTTCTCCAGCATCTGTTCGCAGGTGTACCGTTTGTACAGCAAGGAGTCATGTTGTTCGACAACCTCACGTATCTTGTCCAGGATTTTCTCAATCGGCGCGGATTTTTCGATGAAATCCACCGCGTGGAGTTTCATGGCTCGGACCGTCACTTCGGTGAGGTTTTCCTCGACTCCCGTCATGAGAATGGCCGGAACGTCGGGCGCGACCGAAGGGAGTTCCACCAGGACGTCAAGACCGGACATTTCCGGCATGTTCACGTCAACGAGCAGAAGGTCGGGATGATCGCTTTGAAGCCGTTCCAGAACGGACTTCCCCGAGGCAAAGGTCTCGACCTGGAATCCGTTCGTCTCGAGGTCCCTCGCCATCAAGGCGAGTGTATCCGGCCAATCATCAACCAGGAACAGACGATACATGGGCTTTTGAAGGTAGTATGACCATCATAAAATACCAGAGTTGTTTATCTTAATCAATGTAATACATCGGATCGTTCAATGAAAGAAAAAATGCTTTTCATGAAAAAACGCGACCCTAGCCCGTTGGTTGTAAGCAGCGTTTCCTGCGCCTTTAAATGCAGGGACCGGCTTTTGATCGGCGTCATAGATTGGACGTGGAAAATCGTCGTTGTTCTTGTTCTCGTTATCCACGCGGGTTTCGGTCAACAGTGGGACACGAGAATACTCCTGGAGTCTGACGGGCTTCCAACTTCCATCGTGTACAGCGTGATCAGGGACAGCGCGGGGATGCTGTGGGTGGGTCACGAGCGGGGAGTGTCGCGATTCGATGGAACCAACTGGCTTCACTTCGGGGAAGAAGAGGGGCTGAAACGGGCGG
>JALUUP010000413.1 GCA_027021285.1 Bacteroidota bacterium
TGCCGGGAATCGCTTCAAAAGCAGAAGGCTCTTCCAGGGAAATCCCCTCCCGCCTGGCGCGCTGGAGTATCGCCCCCGCCAGCGGATGCTCGGAGCGTTGCTCCGTTGACGCGGCGAGCTTCAGCACAAACCCGGTTTCTACCCCGTTGACGGCAACGATGTCTGTAAGTTCCGGGGTACCCCGTGTCAGGGTGCCCGTTTTGTCGAAGCACAGGACCCTGGTGGCGGCAAGACGTTCGATGTACATGCCGCCCTTGATCAGCACACCCCTTCGGCTGGCAGTACCGATGGCCGCAACGATGGTAATGGGCACGGAAATCACCAGGGCACAGGGAGCAGCCGAAACGACGAACACGGTTGCCCGGATAATCCACGTCGACCACTCACCACCGAAGAGCGGGGGTACCAGGGCAATCAGGATACCCGCAACCAGGACGGCGGGGCTGTAGTGCCGTCCGAAGCGCTGGATGATTTTCTGTTCCTCTCCTTTTTCCTCCTGCGCCTCTTCCACCATGTGGATAATGCGCGAGATGGTATTGTCCCGGAAGGTGCGGGTCGCTTCCACTTCGAGGGCGCCGGTCTCGTTCATCGTGCCCGCGAAGACCGTATCGCCCTCGCCTTTTTCAACCGGCATGGATTCGCCGGTGACTGTCGCTTCGTTGATACTGGTGCGCCCTTTCCGGATCACGCCGTCGGTAGGAATTGCTCCACCCGGCTTGATGATGAACCGTTCACCGACCCGTATCTCTTCAGCGGGAATTTCCACTTCCGCGCCGTCGCGTATGACGAGGGCTGTTTTCGGCGCCAGATCCATGAGCGCCCTGATGGCGCCGCGGGTACGCTCTTCCGTGTACCCTTCCATGGCCTCGGAGATGGAGTACAAAAACGCCAGCGTGGCCGCCTCTGCGGGCAGACCCATGACGAACGCGACGACCGCCGCCGCGCTCATCAGCATTTCGATGCCGATCGTGAACCCGGAGAGGAGATCTTCGATCGCTTCGCGGCCGAAGTAGTAGCCGCCCGTCACGACGGCAACGCCGTACACGACGTAAGCAGGCACGCGTGAAAGAACACCGAGGTATTCG
The DNA here is from genome assembly GCA_027021285.1 of Bacteroidota bacterium. Lineage (GTDB taxonomy): Bacteria > Bacteroidota > Ignavibacteria > SZUA-365 > JAADGX01 > JAADGX01. The sequence goes on from JALUUP010000413.1 coordinate 1,086, forward strand.
AGAAGGAAGGTCAAACCCAGCAACAGGCCGGAAAGAGCCGACGTGATGACTTTCGGGTTTTTCCACGGCCTGGGCAGGGCCGCCATATCCCTGTTTTCGCTCACCGGGAAACCCAGCTTTTCCATTTTTTCCTTCAACTCTTCTATGGGCAAAACCCCGGGATCGACGACGGCGATCATTTTCGAGGCGCCTGTGTAAATTTTCAGTTCTTCCAGGCCGGACAGGTTCTCGAGTCCGCGACGGATTTTCGCGGCCTCGTTCTCGCAATCGAGATTCCGCACCCGCCATTCGATCCTGACCGTGGATACCGGATCACTCATTCTCTCTCCAGGATTTGATACAATCACAAATATTTCCTATACTTCGCCATGTGACGAAATGATATTATGTCCAAGATGAGAAACTTATCACGAATATTCAAAGCCCTGTCGGACGAAAATCGAATCCGCATCCTGAAAATGCTCGAGATTCGCCCATTATGCGTCTGCGAAATCAAGGAAGTCTTGCGCCTGGCGAATTCCACCGTCTCGAAGCACCTTTCGATTCTCCGCAACGCGGGTCTGATCCTGGACGAAAAAGAAGGCAAGTGGGTTAGCTATTCCCTGAATAAATCCACCACCGAC
>JALUUP010000414.1 GCA_027021285.1 Bacteroidota bacterium
CCGAAACACGCGCTCGGTGCCCCGATAGAAAACGCGGCCATCGGGATTCAGCGCTTCCTGCAGAACGCGGTTCAGGTTCGAAACTCCGGCGGCGGTGTGACGCATGGGTGTCAAAACCTGGATGTCGTTCACCGGGTCGAACCCCATCTCGTGCGGCAATCGTTCCACGACGATTTCACGCACCAGGGAAGTCAGTTCCTCCGGTGAATGCGCATCCACGAAGAATGTGTCTTTCCTGAATTTCAAGGGCTGTCCATGCAACACGTTGTGAGCATTCATGACGATGGCGCTTTGCTGTGCCTGCCGGAAGATCGTCGTGAGTCGAACCACGGGGATGACATCGGAAGCGATCATATCTCGAAGTACGTTGCCCGGTCCGACGGATGGTAACTGGTCCACGTCGCCGATGAGTACGACCCTTGCCGAATCCGGCGCCGCCCGAAGCAGCGAAGCCATGAGCAATGTGTCCACCATGGAAACCTCGTCCACGACCAGCAAATCCACTTCCAAGGGTTGAGACTCGTCCCGTTTGAAGCCGCCGCTAAATGGGTCGAACTCCAGCAACCGGTGAATTGTTTTCGCCTCGCGTTGGGTCAGTTGGGTCATGCGCTTGGCCGCGCGACCAGTCGGCGCACAAAGCGCGGTTTTCAGGCCCAGGTGGTCAGCGATGGCCAGGATGCCGACCAAGGCGGTACTTTTCCCCGTCCCCGGCCCGCCGGTAATGATCACGACCGGTTGCGAGAACACTCGCTGAATTGCGTCGACCTGGTACGGGGCGAACTCGATCGCGTGCCTTTCCTGTACCACCTTGATCTGGTCGAAAAGCTCTACCTGATCGACTTCGTCCCGGGGCGCGTTTTCGAGCCGCTTCACATCGAACGCGATCCGGGCCTCTGAAAACCAGAGCATGGGAAGGTAAACCCGGTCGTCATCGACCCGCAACTTGCCAGCGGCAACCGACCTGTCGAACACGCTTTCGACCGGGTCATCGGGCACCTCGAGCAACGCCGAGACATCGGCAAATAACTTTTCGCGAGGCAGGTACACGTGGCCGCGGCTCCACGCGGCGTCCCGAAGAAGGAACTCGAATCCCGCCATGATACGCTCCGGCGCATCCTTCGCAATCCCCAGGCTCTGCGCGATCCTGTCTGCCACGGTAAACCCGATGCCCTCGATGTCGTCGATCAACTGGTATGGATTCTCTTGCAGCCGCAACACCGCCGATGTTCCGTACGCCTTGTATATCTTCACCGCGTAAGCGGTGCTGACTCCGTAACTTTTTAGAAACAGCATGACGTTCTGAACGCCGCGCTGCTCGTCCCATGAATTCTTGATGCGAAGAAAATTCTTCGGACCGATGCCCGGTATTTCTTTCAGCCTGTCGATATCATTGTTCAATACTTCAATCGTTTCGTCGCCGAATGCGTTGACGATGCGCTTCGCAAGCGTCTTGCCGATGCCTTTGACCAGGCCGGACGCGAGGAAAGCGATGATACCGTCCTTTGTGGCGGGATACGACGTCTGGTACGAGTCGAACACGAACTGCGTGCCGTATTTGGGATGCACTTTCCATTCGCCCTCGAGCATGAATACGTCGCCGGGGTTGGGTGAAAGCATCTCTCCGCAGGCGGTGAACGGCTCCTTTTCTTCCACGTCCTCAAACACGCCGACCATGAACGCCGTGGCCGGACTGTGGAAAATAATCTTT
>JALUUP010000415.1 GCA_027021285.1 Bacteroidota bacterium
CAGGTTTTCCATGTCGATGGGACGCTCCCAGTAGTTGTACCCGAAGTACATTTGCTCGAACGAGGGCTGGAACGAGTTGCTCCAGTCCGTGAACCAACTGAAGATGCCGTACATGGACACCGCGGCTTTGAACCGGTTCGTCTGTGAGATAATCCAGTTGGTCAGGTATCCGCCGTAGCTGCCTCCCATCACTCCCATGCGGGTCGTATCGATGAACCCCTGTGACGCGAGGTGATCGACCGCCGCCATGGCGTCCGTGTAGTCGCCTCCCCCGAGGTCATAGCGGTTGGATTGACCAAAGCCGTCGGTGTACCCGGAACTGCCACGGACATTGGGAAGCAGACAGACGAATCCGGCACCGGCCATCACCGGAGCCATGTATCGCTGCAAGAACACGTCGCGGTAATGCCCGTAGGGTCCGCCGTGCACCAGGAGCAGGAGGGGGTATTTCTTGTCTGGCCTGAATCCCGGAGGCGTGAGCACGAGCGCCTCGATATCGAACGTGTCATCCGGGGAGCGAAATGATATCACGCGCTGCCCGCCCAGGCGAAAGCGATCCAGTTGCCGCGAAAACATGGTCAGCGGTGTGAGTGTGCCCTGAGCGAGAACGGCGATTTCCTTCAGGTTCTTTCTTTTCTGCACGCCGCAAAACACCGTGCCCGACTTCGAGGCTACGGTCAGGTCGGACACCACGACGTTGTCGCCCGTCAAGCGCTTCATTCTTCCGCTTGCGGGGTCCAGGCTATATACGCGCGTGTACAGACCTTCATCGACCTGTACCAGCAATCGCCCGTTCTTTGTCCATGTGAAATCCTTGACCGAGAAGTCGAAATCGCCGGTGAGGTTTTTCAATCCACTCCCGTCAACGTTTACTATCGAGAGATCGGTCTCGGCGAACTCGATGTCGGGAACGGTCTGCGTGATGAAGGCCACGTTCTTTCCATCCAGTGAAAAACGCGGCGACGTTTCCGGTCCCGGGGCATCGGTCAACTGACGCAACCTACCATCCAGACTCATGATGAACAGGTCGAACTTCTGCTCGTCGTTATATTCGCCTGTGTGGTTGCTCTGGAAGACGATCAAATCTCCATCAGGTGAAAACTGCAAATTGGCGACGCCGCGGTCCACTGGGGCAAGAAAAGAGAGCTTGCCGGCGCCTGGATCAAGAAGATAGAGTACTTTCCCCGGCTTGGGATCGCGGCTTGAGCGAGCGGTGGTTTTCAGTCCGTGGCGATTCTCTTCTCTCGCAAGGGATTCCTCCGTAAGCAGGACAATCATGCTGCCGGTAGGCGACCAGGCGTATTCCTCCACGCCGTTCTCCAGGGCAGTGATTGCTCGCGCTTCGCCACCGTCCTGGAAGGGCAGAGCGAACAGTTGCACACTCTCCCCCCCACGGGGTCGCGGTCGCGTGGAAAGAAAGGTCAGGAGTTTCCCGTCAGGGGACCATGCCGGAGACCAGCAACTCGCCGCGGACGTGGTGACTTGCCAAACATTTTTGTCCCGGAGCCGCAGCACGTGTACCTGTGTCTTCCAGCCCTGAAAGTCTGGCGCCGGTTTCCTGATGGTGAAGGCGACGTACTTGCCGCCGGGTGAAGCGGCCAGGCTCCGCGGGTACTCGAGACCAAGGTAATCACGGATGGTAAGCGGCCCTTTTTCCCCGGAGAACTCCTTTACCGCGTTCGTCCACAGGGCCGTGCCCTGAATT
>JALUUP010000416.1 GCA_027021285.1 Bacteroidota bacterium
GCCGTCGCCGTCCGTATCGGCCAAGAGAGGATTGGTGCCTCTCGCAACCTCGGCCTGGTCCGTAAGACCGTCGCCGTCTGAATCCGATTGCCAGGGCCGCGTGCCCAGGGTGGATTCCGCGAGGTCGTCGAGACCGTCGCCGTCCGTGTCCTGACTCAATGGATCCGATTTCCAGCGATGCAGCTCAAGACCGTCGGTGAGACCGTCACGATCCGTGTCCTGGTTGAGGGGATCGGTGCCTAGATCCATCTCTTCCTTGTCCGTAAGGCCGTCGTGATCCGTGTCGGGATCGTAGGGATCGGTCTTGGAAACTTCCTGTTCGTACTGTGTTAGCAGGCCGTCGTAGTCCGGATCGGAAGCCGGGGCGGGGAAACTGTAGGCGATGCCGATGCCAAAAGTCCAGTACGCGTCCGCGTCGCCACCCTTCCACCCGTCGAGGTAGTCGTTGAACGAAAGGTGGAACGTCGTGTGAAAGTTCAGCGCCAACTGGTCGTTGAGCTGGTAATCGAACTGTCCTGTGAGGGGGAGGGCGACCAGGAATTTTCCGTATCGAGAGCGCGGCTTCGGCAACGGGTGACCGTTTTGGTTTTGAGGCTGGAAGTACGCGAACTCCAATCCCGTGCCGAGGAAAATCTCGGCGGCTGGGCCGATGTTTTCCTGCCAGTATGCTTGAATTGTTAGCGGGGCAATGAAAATGCGGTTGGAGGAGCCTACTTCCAGGGCGGTGGAATCATTCTTGAAAAGCCGCATCATTCCCGGCGTGGTTTTGTATTGCAAGTCGTAAGCGCCAAGCGTGACACCGCCGTAAAGGAAGGGCAGACCGGTGATGTCGTAGAGATTTCTTCGCACGTCGATGCTTCCCCCCGCCGAAAAGCGGTTGTCCAAGAAATCCCCGTAGTACTTCGTGGCGTCGGCGTTGAGGCCGATGATCCAGGACCGGGGCGGCATCTGTGCGAACGCGGCGGCCCGGAACACCAGGAAAAAGACGATGGCGCAAAAGAGGCCCGCGGGGGAAGCGGTTTTTCTTGAAACGATATTCATGCGGTATCAGCAGTCGTCATGATGTGGTCAAACGAAAATTATCCGGCTTCGATCGTATCCATCGTTCTTTTCATCAAGGCGATGGTTTCCGGGGTGGTGCCGCAGCATCCGCCGATGACGGCGGCGTCGAGATCGAGCCAGGTGTGGACTTTATCCGCGAAGATGCGGTCATCCGCGTCGCGGTGCAGGCCGTGATCGAAGTCCCGCCGGGGAGATCCGACATTGGCGTACAGGCCACAGGGAAGATCGGTGTTCGCGCGGAGAATGCGAAATTCATTTTCGATGTCGAGCACGGAAACACAGTTCACCATGACGAGCAAAGGTTGCAGTTGTTCCAGCATCTTGACCGCGTCAGCAAGGGGTTCGCCGGAAAGCAGCGAACCGTGACCGGTGGTGACGAAGCTCACGGCAAAGGGAATGTCCGCCTCGCGTGCGGCCCGGGCGGAGGCGAGCGCTTCCCGGATGGTGTTCATTGTTTCAACCAGGATGAAATCCACGCCATCGTCGCGAAGCGCCTGAACGAGAAGACCGTGCTCTCGCGCCAGCTGGGAATCGGGAGGAACGAGGTTAGGCGAGTAACAATCCTCGACCGGTGCCACGGAGCCCGCGATAAGCGCTTCTTTTTTTCCCGAAGCGGTTATCGCTTCGCGCGCGAGGCGTA
>JALUUP010000417.1 GCA_027021285.1 Bacteroidota bacterium
CCGGTGTCACTTCGCATTCTTCCATCAAGGTTCGAATACCGGCAACAACGGCGTTCCACCAATCGGCCGGATCCTGCTCCGTCCACAAGGGCCTCGGACTATGAAGCGGGTAAGAACCGGTCGCCGTACCTACAACGACGCCGTCGGGCGACACCAGGATCGCCTTGGTCCCGCTTGTTCCGATATCAAGGCCAAGAAAGCAGGGTTTCATTGTTCATTACTTCCTAGTGTGAGATTGCTTGGATTGATCGTCCATCCTTCACTCGCGATTCACTTCCTGATGTCGGGAGGGAGTCCGGGCTGCCGGGAGGCCTTCACGGCGAGCTTGTCGCATCGTTCGTTGTATTCATCGTCGTTGTGCCCCCTGGTCCAGACAAACGACACGTTGTGCTTCCGCGTCAACTCCAGCAACCGTTCCCACAAATCGGGATTGAGCGCTCGGTCTCGTTTGTTCCTCATCCAGTTATTCGCCTTCCATCGTCTCGCCCAGCCCAGGGTCATGGCATCCACCAGGTACTTCGAATCGCTGTACAAGGTAACCTTGCAAGGCTCCTTGAGTGTTTCCAGGGCCTTGATGGCGGCGAGAAGTTCCATGCGGTTGTTTGTCGTGTTCCTGTATCCTCCCGTCACGACCTTCTCACGATTTTTATGAAGAAGTATCGCCGCGTAACCGCCGGGCCCGGGATTGCCGGAACACGCACCGTCGGTATAAATGATCACTTCCTTCGTCGTTGTCATGATTCCTTCCCAGTCGGCGCAGGCAACACGGGAAGGCGTTCGGGATGTGCAGCGCGCGCGCGAACGAGGTAGGCCTCGAGCCAACCCCTCGCCTTGTCCGGATGATTGACGGCGAAAAGAATCGCTTCATGGTCCAGGCCGTTGATGCGATCATTGGCGGCGCGAACGGCGTCGATGTTGATCCTGATGGCAACGTCAACGGGCATCCTCTCCGGGTTGATATCGATGCCGAAATACCCCCCGTAAGAATGCATCTTGAGGACATACAGCAGAGCTTCGAACTGCTCCGGCTGCACGACACCGATGTTCAAGTCCTGGTCGAAGTTGCCCAGGGGCTGGCTGTTGACGTGCATGTGAGCCAGGCGCGCTTCCGACAACGGCCAGCTATACGCATACGGAAGATCCTCGTACGCCATGAGGACGTGACCGATCTCCGGATTCATGCAACACAGCGCGTGCCCCTCCCGCATGAGAGACGTGTTGCGGTCGTCGCGCAGCAATTCCTCGACCTTGCGACAGAGAAGCATGCCTTCCGCTGTGGTTCCGAACAGGATGTGGCCGCGAGGTTCGTAGGGCTTTGGTTCGAAAGCGACACGGACGCCGGGAACCGCGTCCATTGCTTCCGCCAGTCCCTCGATAAAACGATCTCGCATGGCCGGAAAATCGATCCCGAACACATTCTCGTATCCGTCGATTCCCGGCCAGATCACGGCGAAATCCGTGTCCATCCCGCGGTTCAATTCAAACGCCCTGCGGGTCAGTTCAATCGCCTGTTTTCGAATTTCCGGATCAGGATTTGAGAGCGAACCCCACTCAAAGCGGTCTTCGAGAAACAAGAGTGGAATCACCGTGATCAGACGAATCCCGGTATCGCGGCTGAACTGTTTCCACAAGTCGAGATTGCCTTCATGAATTTCGTTCGGATAGTGCGCCTCGATGCCGGACAGCCCGTATTCGGCAA
>JALUUP010000418.1 GCA_027021285.1 Bacteroidota bacterium
ACCGTCGATTTGACTACAGCGTGAGCTTCTCCGTCCATGAACTCCACGTTCAGGATGTCGTCCGGGGAAACACCGGCGACGGCGTTAAGCACTTTTCCCTCTTTGCGAGTAATCGTATATCCTTTCTTCAACAGCAATTGCGGGTTGTGCTGGCGTATGACCGCCTGGAACTCACGCAGGCGCATATCCTTCATCGAAACCCGATGACTGCACGCCGTTTCCACCTGCCGCGCAAGCTCATCAACGCGCTGCATCCCCGTTTGTGCAATATCCCGGGCGCGGAGCAAAGCCCGATGTCTCAGCAAGGCTGTTACCGCTTGCCTACGGTCCTTGAGCTTGCTGTCCATGAGGGCTGTTAAAGTATAGGAAAAATTGGAAAGAGTCTCAAGTAACTCCCTCTGGTCGGGAACGACAATCTCCCCCGCCATGCTTGGCGTCGCAGCCCTGGCGTCGGCAACGAAATCCGCGATGGTGTAATCAATCTCGTGCCCAACCGCGCTGACAACGGGAATGGACGACTCGGCAATCGCCCGAGCTACGACTTCTTCGTTAAACGCCCACAAGTCTTCAAGGCTGCCTCCCCCCCTCCCCACGATAAGCACATCGACGTTGCCTTTCTCGTTGAATCTTCGAATGGCGTCGGCGACCTCGGACGCTGCGGAGCCGCCCTGCACTGCCACCGGCGCAAGTATTAACCGGGCTGCCGGAAACCGCCGTTGGATGACGCTGATCATATCCCGAATAGCAGCCCCGGTCGGCGATGTAACGATGCCGATCCGTTCCGGGAACCTCGGCAAAGGCCGCTTCCGGTCTTCGTCGAACAGACCTTCTTCGTACAACCTGCGCTTCAGCTTTTCGAAAGCCACCTGCAGCGCTCCCGCTCCCCGCGGAGCCATCTCGCGTACGAGCAGCTGGTAGTTTCCGCGCGGTTCATAAACCGATATGTCGCCCCGGCATAAAACCTCCATCCCGTCAGTGGGTGAAAAGAAAAGAGAATACGCGTTCCCCTTGAACATGACCGCACTCACCTGGGCGTTTTTGTCTTTCAATGTGAAGTACAAGTGCCCAGAAGAATGACGCCGAAAATTCGAAATTTCACCGGTTACGTAAATATCAGTAAAGGAGGACTCGAGAATAGCTTTGATTTCCCGGGTGATTTGAGTGACAGAATAAAGTTGGATCTGATCGACGTCTTTTTGCATAACTTTAAAACCTCGCGTTGAATCCTACTGTCGGCACGATGGGGAACATACCGATGTCGCGCCTTCCAAGCGAACCGTCCGGCTGAACGAAAAACTGGTATTGTATAATATTTTTGTGGTTGTAAAGATTGATAACATCAAGATAGAATTCCCACCGCATACCCCAAAACAATGTCCTCGCGGTTGCCCGGAAATCCAACCGGTGATACACGGGCAATCGTTCCTGGTTGAAATTGCTTTCATTTCCGTAATCTACGTCAAGAATCGCCCTTCCCGCAAAATCCGTCGCGATGATCGGCTTGCCGTCTTGCCGCACGATTCGAGGTCGTACACCTACAGGTTCCGTGTACGGAAAATTCGTGCCGAAACGCCAGTACGCTCCCAGCGTAAACCAATCATTCACGATATAATTCATGACAATGTTGATGGTGTGACGCTGGTCATAATTGAACGGGATGACTGCTCCGTCGCGGTATCGCTGGGCCCAGGC
>JALUUP010000419.1 GCA_027021285.1 Bacteroidota bacterium
AATAATTCCTGTGATAGTCCTCGGCAGGATAGAATTTCACGAGGGGAACAACCTCGGTTACGATGGGATCGTCAAAGACCCCGGCGCGTTCGAGCTCCGCCTTGTAGTCTTCCGCCAATTTCCGTTGTTCCTCGTCGCTGTAAAAAATCACCGACCGGTACTGCGAGCCCACATCCTCGCCCTGGCGGTTCAGCGTCGTTGGATCGTGGCTGGAGAAGAACGCCTCCAGGAGTTCGGGGTAGGTGATGATCTCCGGATCGAAGATGATCCGGCACACCTCTGCGTGTCCGGTCGTACCGCTGCAAACCTGCTCGTAAGTGGGGTCGTTCACGGTGCCTCCCGCGTAACCGGGTTCGATACAATCTACACCCGCGAGCTGGAGAAACACGGCTTCCACGCACCAGAAACAACCGGCGCCAAAAACGGCCGTGCCTCGCAGAGGCTTCGTATTGCTTTGTCGCTCATCCATGACGATTTCCTTGTCCATGTTCGTTTTCGGTTGGCCGCACGCACCGGCGATCAGCGCTGGCAGCAAGGCGACCATCACCGCCAAATACCGAAGCGGCTTCATCGGGTTTCATCCGGGACCACGGGGGCGGGAAAGTTCCCGCTGCGTATTTCCTGGATGGTATGGTAGATTTCCTCTTCCGTGTTCATCACGAAAGGCCCGTACCGCGCCATGGGTTCTTCCAAGGGCTTTCCGGACACGAGGAGAAAACGAACCGGTTTGTCGTCCGTTTCCACGCGTACCACGTCCCCGTCCTTGAACACTACGAGCCTGGTTGCCGGCACATTGTGACCGGTTTGATTCTCGTCCGTCCCGAACCGCGCCGCGCCGTCGAATACGTAGGCGAACACCGAGTGCCCGCGCTCGACAGGTTGTTCGAACGATGTACCTGCGGGCATCGAAACATCGAGGTACGATGGATCGGCAGCAATTTCAGACACCGCTCCGCGCACCCCGTTTACGGTACCGGCAATGATACGGGTTCGGACAGCCCCCTCAGTTTCGATTTCCGGGATTTGGTCCGAAGGCACGTTCTGGTAGCGTGGTGTTGTCATCTTCAACCGGGCGGGCAGGTTTACCCAGAGCTGGAAGCCTTCCATAACACCGTCGCTGCGGTGGGGCATTTCTTCGTGCATGATACCCCCTCCCGCCGTCATCCACTGGATGTCCCCTCCCTCGATGGTTCCGGCGTTGCCTATGCTGTCGCGATGATCGACGGCCCCGGATATCATGTAGGTGACGGTCTCGATGCCGCGGTGGGGATGCATGGGAAAACCGGCGATGTAATCCTCCGGGGCGTCCGATCCGAAATGGTCGAAGAGCAGGAACGGATCGAGGTAGTCCAGTGTGCGAGTTCCGATACTGCGCTTCAAACGGACACCCGCTCCGTCGGAGGTTGTCTGCGGTTCTATAACTTTCAGTACGTTTCGGGTTTGCAAGAGTGATCCTTTCCCAGGTGAATGAAACAGGCGGCGGGCAAGACACCCGCTCTCCAGATATAAACAAAATGTTCGGGGGAATAATTCTTGGCATGCATAGAAATCAAGGAACCCCTGCCGCCTCGTTCCGATGTCAACACACGCGCCGAGCAATTACGCGGCGTCAGCCACCCGAGCGATCGTCGATTATTTTCTCGAGCTGCTCGATCGTTCGCTCGTTCCGGATACTGCCGGTATTAACGGTCGAGGCGGGCTCGAACAGGAGAACGTGAACTTCCTCTTTCGCGACCGGGAAGTGCTCGACGCCGCGCGGCACGATGATGAACTCGCCTTCATTCACGGTCACCGTGTGGTCGCGGAATTCCAGGTCGAGCGAACCTTTCAGGACAAGGAAGAGCTCATCCTCTTCCTCGTGGGCATGCCACATGAACGAGCCCTTGAGCTTCGCAAGCCGTACCTGCTGGCCGTTCAGCTCTCCCACGATCTTCGGCTCCCAGTGTGTCGAGAAATGCGAAAGCGCTTCCGCGAGGTTGACTTTTTCCAGGTGTGGTTTCATGTCTTGTTCGGGTTAGTATGGATGTGATGTGTCGTCGTCTTGGTTTTCATATATCCGGTGCGCATTGTCAGCACGAAGAGGAGCGGAGCGGCGGACTGTTTTCTTTCTCTTCAAGCCGCTTCCTCGCCGGTTTTACGTTGTACAGTTCTCTGTTTTCTCTTACGACAAGTCCTCCCGCTTCGTGAATTGCCTGCTCGAATCTCAGCTCGGTTTCATAGAATAAGTCCTGGCTTTCTGCCTTGAGATATCTCGCGGCCATCCTGCAGTAATCTGGATCTATTTCGACGCCGATGCTGTTGCGTCCATGTTTTAGCGAGGCAACCATTGTTGTTCCCGATCCACAAAATGGATCAAGGATCGTGTCTCCTGTAAAGGAGAACATCCGAGCCAGGCGGATTGCCAGTTCTAGGGGAAATGGAGCGGGGTGATTTCTCATCGAAGCGCCGGGGATGTTCCAAATCTGTTGAAACCAGCGGTTGAAATCATTTTTATTAATCATGCTCTCTCGTCTCTGCTGGTCGGTGGGTTTCCGGTAGCCCCCTGGTTTTCGCTGCATCAGGATGAACTCGATGTCGTTCTTTATAATCGCGTTTGGTTCGTACGGCTTGCCAAGAAACTTTGACCCGTTGGAAACCTCGTACGATGCATTGGCGATCTTGTGCCAGATGATGGGGTTCAGGTTGTCGAATCCGATTTTCCTGCACAGCACACAAATATCGGCATGTAACGGGAAAACGAGATGTCTCCCGAATCGCTTTCTTGATACGCAAACGTCACCAACCACGCAGACCAATCGTCCTCCGGGAACCAGGAGACGGTAAACGTGCTCCCAAACCTGTTTGAGCTCAGCCAGAAACGCTTCGTAGTCCTCAATATGACCTAATTGGTCCGGATTCTCGTTGTAGCGTTTCAGGTTCCAATATGGAGGAGAAGTGATTACGAGGTGAATTGATTCGTCCGGGAGGAACGAAAGATTCCTGGCGTCACCATTGATGAGTCTGTGAATGGTCTTGTTCATCCGCCTGAATGTGCTCTAATGTGCGCGATGAGTGACGGCGTTGTGGAAACCCTAATCAGCGCGGCCGACTTACCGTTGCTTCTGCTGCTGTAAACTTCTCGTCATCCAGTAATGGGCGACCGCTTCACGAGCTTTCGATTCAATGTCTTGTGTATTCATGATGAACAATCTATCAAAAACGATAAATGATCCCAACATGATAGTCAGTTATTAGCATAACGGCCAGGAAAACAGACACTACCGCCAGGTTATGGAGAAACGAGTTGCATTTAGTGGTCTCGATTTTCTTTGGTCTTTTTGGTAACATTCCTTATCTTGTAAGTGAGTGATTACTTAGGTGCATAATGCAGCGTGAAAACACGGAAATACGACAAAAGCAAATCAAGAAGGCGGTTCTGAAAATTTTAGCCGAGGAAGGCCTGCACCGCCTTACAACCCGCAACCTGGCCGGGCAGATTGGGCTCAGCGAAGGAGCGCTTTTCCGTCACTTCAAGAGCAAGCGCGATATCCTGCTGGGAATCATGGATGACGTTCAATTGGAGATGGTGGAGCCTCTGCGACAGATAGCGTCAAGTGACCGGCCTGCCCCCGACCGTCTCTCCGATTTTCTGCGCTGCCATGTCAGGTTCCTGGTGGAAAACCGCGGGATCACCATTCTGCTTTTTTCCGAGGCGGCCCACTTTAACGATAGCGCGTTGAAAGGAAAAATGCGCACCATCCTGCTGAACCTGAAGCAGTCAGTCGCCAACATTATCCGGGATGGCATGGCGGCGGGTGAGTGGGATCCAGCGTTACAGGTGGAGGATGTGACCATTCTTTATATGGGAATCCCAATTGCGCTGAACGTCGAACTGGTTTTGAATCCGGAAGGATTGCGCACGGAAAACTTCTGCGTCCGGATGGAAGAATTGATCCGGCGGGCTCTATACAAGCGGCAGAAATGATTGCCAGTCGTCGGTATATGATCCAGCAAGGACGGGCGGAAATCTGCTGCGTCAACAAGATTAGCAAAGGAAAATATCAAGCCTGATGGCTTGATTTCTTTATCAGCTGGAGGAGAAAAATGAACAAACTTCAGAAAACTGGATTTTCCGCATTGATTTTACTTTTAGTGGTTGCCGGAATTCTTTACATCTTCTGGCCGCAACTGATCCTTGCCATGTTACCGCCTGACAGTCGTCCGGGGCGGGTGGTCTTTCCCGTGGAACGGGTTACTACCGCCGATGCCTCTCAGATCGCTGCCGAGTTAGTGAGGGATTACGGAACCGCGTTTTCCCACATCGACCATTTTCGGGAAGCCGGCATCCTGGCCTACAAAGGACCCGAGACATGTCTGAACTGCCATGAACAAATCACGGTCATGGATCGCGAAACCGGGCATGCCCGTCTTGTCGATCTCATGGACAACCTGCTCTCAAGCGCTCACTACCGGTTCTATACGACAAAGCATCCCGAGGTCTACGGCTTTAACGGCGAGCTGGCGGATGATTTCCCCATGGGAAAAATCAACCGGCCATGTCCCAAACCGGGTTCCTTTGCCATGACGGCATGGGCGGAACTGGTGGTGACTGACAGGGGGGATACCCTTTCCGAAGGATGCGGTCAGTGCCACATCGGGGGGCAGTACCAGGCTCCGTTGGGAGAAATGATGCCTGGTTATCGAACGACGGCTGAGGAGAGAGAAATCATCGATTGTCTGATATGCCATGCAGAGGCATACGATATGAATAAAAAGCAGGTAGTTCAGGATGCCAACGGCCGGCTCCGATGGGATCAGGATCGCTCCCTGCGCGCCGCCATGTCGGTGATCCGACCTACTTCCCAGAACTGCCTGCGCTGCCATCAGCACAACCTGGGAGGAGATATTTACATTGATGATGAGGATTCTTCCTACATGCAAAGCATGCTTAATCCCGGATATGAACGTCCCAGGATCAAGCACCCCGGCTCTAAGCGCGGTACTCCGTTTTCTCCCTCGTGGGATGTTCACGCTGCCGCGGGAATTGACTGCATAGACTGCCACGTGACGGAAGGTCACCTCATCGCCAAGGGGACCCATACTACGACAATGATGTCGAACGACCTCCCCGGGGTCGAAGTGCGTTGCGAGAATTGTCATACCGGCGCTCCCCATAAAGCAAACGAAGACATTGCGGATTATTTGAATGATCATACGGAAACGGTTGCCTGCGTGACATGCCATATACCGTCCTTACATCCGGACAATGCCACAATGCGAGATTTCGCCAACCCGGAATTCGAGGAAGACCCGGGTATCTTTATCTATGCAGATACCGAGAAAGAAACAGAACCGGGGAAGGGAATTAAGTACGTCTGGTGGAACGGAGACGCTACGTTCCTGGGGAATCCCATTGGCGACAATCCCAACGGTGAGAACCTGTATAAGTTTTACAGGCCTACACACATCTGGCCGGAATTCAAGGATTTTGATTACGATGGTTGGTACGAAAAAATCATGCGCCCTATTGCGCAAAACGGGCGGCCCTCACAGCTGTACGCCATGAAGTCGTTTAACGGCCGGCAGCATATTGATTTGCAAAATATGGGGCCGTTCGGAGGAATGTACCTTCCTTACAACTTGCCTGTTTACTATACCACCGGTGACCCGGACCTCTCGGCCCGGAAAGAAGAAGAAAAAAGCATGATGGAAATGATGTACGGCTGGATGTTCAAGCAGTACATGATGGACAAATTCATGGCCTTCATGGATATCGATAACTGGAATACCGACGCCTACCAGGACGTGGTTCGATTGAAGAACGTCGAGGCGCGGTGGATACCCAATGATGCCATGCTGGAGATCAGTCATGCCATTCGGAAAAATGGCGCCTTAACCTGTACAGACTGCCACTCTTCAAGAGGGGTGATCGACTGGAAGGAGCTGGGCTACTCGGATGAAGATGCTGAATCCCTCATGGAGAATCCATTGTAGTAGGACGAAAGGCGCCGACTTCCGACATCGACCAGGAAAGCCGCCCTTATTGGCGGCTTTCCTGGTCCCGGGCAACTCTACAAGGTTTTTGCTTTCTCTGCATTAGTGAGACGAAAGTTTCTTCACCCTCTTCGCAATCGTCTTCTTGATCTTTTCATACGACGGGGGCGGACCGGTACGAAGTTTCCTGCCGTCCACGTACACGGCGTCCGCGATGCCCCACTCATGAAGTGTCTCCCGGTCCGAAGTGTCCACGAACGTGAATTCGACCTTGTCTCCTAGTTCTCCTGCGGCGCGACGGGCACGCTCGAAGGTGATGTTCTGCGCCGGGCACCAGCCGATATTGTACGCCGTCACGGTGACCTTGCCCGGCTGTTTCTCCGGCTTGCGCTTTTCACGGAGCAACACGGGCGGCCGGGCATCGTCGGTGAATGGTTTCCACAGCAGGACCTGTATCCCGACCCTGTCCGCCTTCCTGTACCCGTGCTTTTTGAACCACGAGGCTTTCATCCAGATGGGCAGCGCCAGTCCCCAGGCAGCCATGCCCGCGGCGCCCTTCGACCGGGCGTCGTCCTCCGCGGCGCTGAGCAGCGCCGAACCGATTCCCTGCTTCTGGTGGTTGCCGATTCCCTCCTTGTATCCGTGCACCCAGATGCATGCAACGAGGTACAGTCCCGTACCTTCCACGAACGATTCCTCGATGGGAAGATACTGGATCATGCCGCAGGCCGCGCCGTTTTTCACGGCCAGCTTGACGCCCAGGCCACGGTCTTTCATCCGCCGGTGCCACTCTCGCTTGCGGTGTCCCGCGTCCTTCATTTCTTCCGACCAGTCCTCCAGGCAGACGCAGTAGGTGTCCAGGTATTCCTCTGAAAGATCAACGATGTCCATGTCGCGAACCTCCCGTTATCATGATTGTTGTCGTGATTGCAAATCCATACCCTTATTCCTGTATTCCGGATTAAGCCCGGAATGGCTTTCATGGATGCATCCGCGTCATTCCCGCGGAAGCGGGAATCCACACCTTATTCCGCCTGCTCCGCAGTTTCTCCAAGGGACCGCTTCGCGGCCACTCCCCTCGCTGCTGCGATTTTATCACAAGTTGAACATGAACGCGACGAAAACCGTCACGGTCTCGATGGATCGCGCGGACGACACGGGATGATCCGGGTTTTCGACGGTATATTCGGGATCGCGGTCGTCGTTCAACGAAAGGTACGTATCGATGCGCTGATCCTTGTTCGGGTTCCGGTCGTTCCAGGCTTTTCCGAGGGCGTTGAGAACGTCATACGATAAACCGAGATCGAGCGACATGTTACAGCACAGTTGAACGAGAAATCCTCCCTTTGCGCCGAAGCCGAGTCGAGTCACGGTCTCCATGTCGTGAGTCCCGCTGGAGACGCGCGGTACACCGTTGAACTTCATGGTCCCGGAGAACACGTGCAGGCCGAAATTCACACCCGCGTACGGATGAAAGAGGTACCGGCGCAAGCGCACATGGTATTCCGGGCTTATCACGATCGACGTGATGGATTGAGCGAGTTCTATCTTGCCCTTGCCAGGTTCGCTTTCTCCGCTGTTGCTGTATGCGGAATACGAGATACCGGTCGTGATGGAAAACGCGTTAAAAAGCGCTCGTACCGTTGCGCTTCCCGTGTATCCCGTGGACATCCCGTACGCCGTTCCCTCGTAATAGTCGATGGTAGTGCCATCGTAATCACCGGATGGAAAGGAAAGTCCGATACCCGGGCCTGCCTGCCAGGTCGTTTGAGCGGAGGTGCCGGTAGTCATGAATAAAAGGAACATGAAGAACAGTCCCAAAGAAAATTTTTCCATCACAATGTCCTCCAAATTCACCTGTTACATGATCTTCAATGTAGTTAATCTATCGGGATCCGAACACACGTGAATCACCCGGAAGAATCGTTCTGCACGTATGCTGCCCCGAGACCAGGGGCGCGTTTTTT
>JALUUP010000420.1 GCA_027021285.1 Bacteroidota bacterium
GGCGTTCTCGGTTCCGTTGCCCGGAAATACGCCCACAAGATTCCGTTCATTCTGAAGATCAATCACAACGAGCTGTTGACTTATCCCAACACGTATGATCAGATCCTGTTCGCCAGCGTGGACCAGGCGTTCGACATGGGCGCGGCTGCGGTTGGAGCCACTATTTACTACGGCTCTGAAGAATCGGATCGCCAGATCCAAGAAATCTCGGAAGCGTTTCAGTACGCGCACGAACTGGGCATGGTTACCATTCTTTGGTGTTATCTCCGGAACTCCGCCTTCAAAGCGGACAAGGATTACCACGTCTCGGCCGATTTGACAGGACAGGCGAATCACCTCGGGGTCACGATCGAAGCCGACATCGTCAAACAGAAACAGCCGGAAAACAACGGTGGCTTTACGGCGCTGAAATTCGGAAAGACCAGCCCGCTCGTGTACGACACGCTGACTTCCGATCATCCTATCGATCTCTGCCGCTACCAGGTGGCGAACTGCTACATGGGCCGTGTGGGAATGATCAACTCCGGCGGCGCATCCGGGGCAAACGATCTCGCCCAGGCCATTCGCACGGCGGTTATCAACAAGCGGGCGGGAGGAATGGGTCTCATCATGGGTCGCAAGGCTTTCCAGAAGCCCATGGATGAAGGCATTTCACTGATCCATGCCGTCCAGGATGTGTACCTCAGCAAGGACGTTACCATTGCCTGAGGCGGTGTGAATCGTTTTTGCGCCCCGCCTGGCGACAACCATCGGCGGGGTTTTCTTTATCCGCAACCAAATCTTTTTTTGAATGGTGATGCAGGCGCTGAGACAGTTATTTCGGAATCATTTTGGAATCGAGCCGGCGAAGGTCGTGCCGCTGAAGCAGGACGGTTCCATACGCCAGCTTTACCGTATGAGTGCTGACGGCGTTTCCATCATTGGTGTGGAGGGAAATAATCCCGCGGAGAACGCCGCCTTTATCGGCTTTACGCAAACCTTTCTCGGCAAGGGACTGCCGGTGCCGGAGATCATCGCTGTTTCGGCTGATGGCCTTTGTTACCTGGAAGAAGACCTGGGTAACGTTTTGCTTCATGACTGGATACGGGAGAAGCGATCGGGAGATGATTTTACGCCGGAAGCGCGAGAGATGTACGGTCGTGTGCTGCGGGAATTGACCCGTTTCCAGATCGATGCCCGCGACGCGATCGATTACGGTTTGTGTTACCAATATCCTTCGTTTGCCGACGAAACCATCACGGGAGATCTCCACTATTTCCGGGACAAGTTCCTGGGCACGCTGGTTCCGGGAAAGATGAATCCCTTCAAGCTGGAAATGGATTTTACTGCATTGAAGCATCACCTTGTACAGGAACCTTGCACGTACTTCCTCTACCGGGATTTTCAGAGCCGCAACATCATGATCCGTGATGGCGAGCCGTATTTCATCGACTACCAATCCGGCCGGCGCGGAGCCTTGCAATACGACCCGGCCTCTCTGCTCTATGAGGCCCGGGCCGCGCTGCCCGAGGATTTTCGTGAAGGATTGGTTGAAGCCTATCTTGTGGAGGCATCGCGGAGAACGCGGCTTGATACTGAGCAGTGGAAAACACACTTTCCGGCTTTCGCGCTGGTGCGTGTCCTCCAGGCGTTGGGGGCGTTCGGCAACCTGGGATGGTGGCAGGGGAAAGC
>JALUUP010000421.1 GCA_027021285.1 Bacteroidota bacterium
GGAACGGACTTCCCTGGAAAGGCATCAGGAATTTTTCAGTGCTCTTGTGCAGGACATGGTGCGTTTCCTTTCCGGTCACGATATCGAGGGATTCTTGTACAGAGTCGATCTGCGGCTTCGGCCCGAAGGAGGAGCGGGATTACCCGCCATATCGCTTCCAGCTGCCATGGCGTACTACGAGAGCCGTGGATCATTCTGGGAAAGGCAGATGCTGATAAAGGCCCGGCCGGTCGCTGGTGATCGAGGGTTGGGGGAGCGGTTCCTGGAGCTCATCAGGCCTTTTGTCTATCCGCGGAGCAACATGGAATCGCCCGGTGAGCTTTTCGAACGAATACATGCTGACCGGCGCAAGTCTCTCTCGGGTGAAGAGAACGTAAAGCATCGCAGGGGAGGCATAAGGGATATCGAATTCCTGGTTCAGGCGCTCCAGATGTTGCACGGACCCACGAATCCGTCCGTGCGATGTACCGGAACAATCCCCGCGCTCGATGCCCTGGTGAAGGAGGGATATTTGTCCGAAGATGACGGCGTCGTGTTGCGGGGTGCGTACACGTACTTGCGAAAAGTCGAGCACCTGTTGCAACTGGAACGCAACGTTCAGACGTATGATCTCCCTTCATCCCGATCGAAGCGGATATCTTTCGTGCGCAAGCTCGGGTTGGAAGACTGGAGGGCATTTCAATCTCACATGGAACGACTATGTGAGAAAGTTTCCGTAATCCAGCATCGCGTATTCGCTCGTGGAAAAACCGCGACGGGGTGGGGATCATTTGACCTGGAAGGATGGAGCGAAAAACTTTGCACCCTTGGCTTTCAACATCCGAATGAGTCGTGTCGCGTATTACGATCGCTTGTCGAAGGTTCTTCCGGTTCCCGCTTTTCGAGGGGATTGCGGCGTAACATGGAAAACGAAATTGATGGATTGCTGGAGCGGATGTCTCCCTTTCCCTCGCCGGATTCCACGCTGAAGGAACTGGAGGGAGTCCTCTCCCGCCAGGACGCCCCGGAGGCATTTTTCAAATTCATCCAGGACCGCCATAGTCGAGATTTTTTACTATCACTCACCGGCGGCGCCCCGGCCGTTGCCCGAAAGGTTTCCGCGGATCCCCTTGTCTGGGATTGTATTTTCTCGGGGCAGGTTTCCGTTACGACGCCGGAAGACAACGCCTCGCTTTTCTACCTGTCCAACCTGGCTTTGCTGTCGGTCGAGTATTTCAAGAGAAAGATTTCGCTGGAAGAGTACACGCGCGAGCTGGCCAGGGTCGCTGACGCGGTGGTGCGTGCGGTGGTAACGCGTGTCGGTGCTTCGATAAGAGAGAACGCACGGCTGCCATTTACCGTCCTTGCGCTGGGGAAACTCGGGAGCGGGGAGCTTACGCCTTTCAGCGATCTTGACCTCGTTTTCATATACGTATCGAGCGAAGAGACGGAGGATGGATGGGAGCGGGTTGTTGCGGACGGCCTGATCGGATCGCTGCGAGGTCTCTTTGAAATCGACTTACGGTTGCGTCCGGAAGGAAAAAACGCGCCTATCGTCGTCGAGCAGGAAAAGTACCTCCAATATCTCCGGTCACGGGCGGGATTTTGGGAGCGGCAAATGTTGACGCGAGCACGGTTCGTGGCAGGTCCGCAACAACTGTGCGATCACCTGCAAAAGGAAATCGACGCC
>JALUUP010000422.1 GCA_027021285.1 Bacteroidota bacterium
CTACCGGAAAGATTCGACGTTTCTTTCACACATCACGAAGAGGAGAGACACATGAGCACGAGCGCACGCGGTCAGTGGAGTTCCAAGCTGGGGTTTATTCTCGCCGCGGCCGGATCCGCCATCGGCCTGGGAAACATCTGGCGTTTTCCATACGTGACCGGAGAGAACGGCGGCGGCGCGTTCGTCTTCGTGTACCTCCTCTGTATACTCGTGATCGGAGTGCCGTACATGTACGCCGAGCTCGCCCTCGGTCGCGCGGTCCAAAAGAACCCCGTCGGCGCGATCGACACGCTTCGGCCCAACAGCTCCTGGATCCTGGTCGGTGTCCTGGGCGTCGTCACCGGTATTTTCATTCTCTCGTACTACGCCGTCATTGCCGGCTGGACCTTCGGCTATATCTTCAAGATGTTGATCCCCAACCAGTTGACGTTCGGTGAATTCGTCTCCCGGCCCGTGCTGGTCATCTTCCTGTACACGGTGTTCATGCTGTTGACGATATTCGTTGTTTATGGAGGAATACGGGGTGGTATCGAAAAATGGACGACTATCCTCATGCCCGTGTTGTTCTTCCTCCTTGTCGGCCTGATCGTGTACGCGAACTTCCTGCCGGGTTCCGGGAAGGGGCTGGCGTTCTATCTCACCCCGGACTTTTCCAAGATCACCGGCAAGGTCATTCTTTCCGCGCTTGGGCAGGCGTTCTTTTCCCTGAGTCTCGGCATGGGGCTCATGGTGACGTACGCGAGCTACATCTCGAAGGAAGACAACCTCGTTTCCTCCGGTCTTTTCGTCGCGCTGGCCGATACCGCGATCGCCATCATGGCGGGCCTGATCATTTTTCCCGCCTTGTTCGCCATGGGCCAGGATCCCGCGGCGGGACCCGGGCTCGTGTTCAACGTGTTGCCTGCGGTGTTCGAGCACATGCCGGGAGGAACGATTGTCGGCGTAGTCTTTTTCGTACTCCTGTCCATCGCGGCTCTCACGTCCACCATTTCACTGCTGGAAGTCCCGACTTCGTACGTCGTGGACAACAGGGGCACGGCGCGGAAGGTGGCGGTATGGATCGTCGGGCTTGTCGTTTTCCTGCTCGGCATTCCATCCGCGCTTTCCCAGGGCGCGGTACCCTGGCTGAGCAAACCGATCGTCGGCGATATGGAATTTCTCTCACTCGTGGACTTTCTTTTCGGGAACATTTCGCTTGCGGTAGGTGCCCTTTTTCTCTCGATCTTCGTCGGCTGGGTGTGGGGCGCGACCAATGCGTCGGAGGAACTGGCCGTCGGCAACCCGAAATTCAAACGGTGGGCGCCTCTTTGGAGCTTCCTGATACGGTTCGTCTGCCCCGCGAGCATTTTCATCATTCTGTTGAACCTCTTCAAGATTTTTTGATACCACACCGGCGGCGCATGTGCGGTAGTGGGTGTGAATGCTCAATCGGAATTCTTTCCGTCTTTTCGTCTTCGCCGGCATTTCGGCGGACAGGCTTCCCCTTCTTCGCGTTCTCCGCGGTTAACAATGAACCCACCAGGAGGGCGGAGCCATAGGGATTGCTACGCATGTACGTGGACAAAATCGGCAGATCCGCAAATGCAGCAGCATTCAGCATCGACAGTCGCTCTATTGTCTCATTATGCAACGCAAAGGGAGGCGTAAGACAAAATGATACA
>JALUUP010000423.1 GCA_027021285.1 Bacteroidota bacterium
CCAGGGCTCCCACGTGACCACCGGCAAGGAGCCGTAGTCGGATATTGCCTGAACGATTTTCAGGGGAAACTGTTGCTCCGGTTTGTCACCCCACGCGGTGTAAATATGAATGAGAGGCAACGTCGTACCGATGGACTTCTCCAGCTCCGCGACTCCCTCCAGCGTCCTCGGGATCTTATCGTCATACGTTCCGAGGAGCACGATGCCCGGATTCTTCAACCTGGCAGGGTCCGTCGTGTACGGTTTGAACCACGCGAGACGGCTCGCGCGCCCGGGACCGCGGAACTGCGTGACGACCCAGTTTTCACCTTCCCGGACGAGCGCCCCAAATTCCGTCATGACGTCTTGAAGGGGGCCCTGGGCGCGGGAACCGATAAACGTGAAGAACAGGATGATCATCACGCTGACGGCGACGGCGGAAAACGTCATGATGAACCGGTAGGCCGCTTTCATGTCGCGTTTTCTCCAATCTCGTTCACTTGCACGGTATCCCACGGATTGCCGGGGGAAGGATTCCTCGACTCCCACGCGGCATACGTCGCGCCGATGACGAAGAGCAGGGAGATCGTGGCAAATCCCACCATGCCCCAGACCGCTTCGCTCGACAATTCCAGCGCGCCCTCGGGAGTCTCGACAAGGCGAACATACAGCGTGTAACACAGCGTAACCAGGTAGAGAGCCATGTGTGTCAGGTGGGGCCAGGAGAGCCGGAAGAACTGTCCCCGGACCGCTTCCTTGGACGTTGGTATGTACGGGATGTCCGCTCGCACGATAGCCAGGAGCGTTCCCATGAGGTAGATCGGCCAGCAAGCCACTTTCAGGATCAGGCCTATGAGATGCATGCCTTTTTCCGTCGCCGGGTCACACAGCCAGCGCTGCACGAATTGATAGATCGCGATGCCGACGAACGCCACCGGTAAAGCGACGACGACGAATTCCGCGAACCGCATGGCGGCAGGCTGGATGCCACCCCACAGGTAGAGAAAGGGAATGACCATGTAGATCAAGGTCGTCACACCGAAAATGTAGTAGGTGCCGATGGCGACGTAGGAGAATCGCTGGCGCCAGCTCAAGCCGCGGAAGAGCCGCGGGATCTCGGAAAACAGGACCTCATAGACGCCGCGCGACCATTTCAACTGCTGCTTGAAAAACGAACCGAGGTCTTCCGGCACCAGCCCGCGGCTGAGAATTTCCGGCACGTACACGGAACGCCACCCGGCGGCGTGCAACCGGATCGCGGTCACCAGGTCCTCGGCCAACCCGATTCCGTGGCCGTTGATCGAATCGAGGGCCTCGCGGCGAAACGTGCAATTCGCCCCGATGGCCAGGCTCGCCCCGTGACCGAACAGCCCCATGAGCGTGGGGCCGTAGAAACTGTACGTCTGCTCCGCCGCCCCGCGGGCCACGAACGAGCGAGACTGGTTGTAGTACCCCTGGGAGACCTGGACGAACCCGACTCCCGGGTCCCGGAAATGGCCCAGGACGCGGCTGAAGAACTCGGGAAAGGGGATATGATCGGGATCGAGCACCAGGATGAATTCCTCGTCGGTCAGCTCCAGGGCCTTGTTGATTTTCCCCGCCTTGGCGCCGGGCAAACCGACCAGCTCGAGCCACACCGCGCCGTGTTTTTCCGCGACTTCCCTGAACCTGGGGTCCCGG
>JALUUP010000424.1 GCA_027021285.1 Bacteroidota bacterium
CATGCTGCACGGTGATTCCGTGAAAACGGAAAACGATTCCTCCGCTGATACGGAAGCGGTAGAAGTTACCTACCGCGACCGGGTGGCGACGATCGACGGCGAGGGGAAAAGGAAGTGGATTTACCCAAAGAAACCTTCCGGGCGGTTTTTCGCCGCGCGGACGTACCTGAGTTGGGCGCTGCTTGCTTTTCTCTTCCTGGCTCCGTTTATCCGCATCAACGGCCATCCCATGATTCTGCTCAACGTTCTGGAGCGGAAGTTCGTGCTGTTCGGGATGGTGTTTTGGCCGCAGGATTTCCACATCTTCGTTCTCATCATGATCGCGGGGATCGTGTTTATTTTCCTCTTCACCGCGGTTTACGGACGCCTGTTCTGCGGGTGGATCTGCCCGCAAACCATCTTCATGGAGATGGTGTTCCGCAAGATCGAGTATCTCATCGAAGGGAACGCCCGGAGGCAGCGAACCCTGCGCCTCCAGCCCTGGAACGCGGAAAAGCTGTTCAAGAAGGGTCTGAAACACGCGATCTTTTTCGGTTTTTCGTTCGTTATCGGGAACCTGTTTCTCGCGTATATCATCGGTGTCGATGAGCTGTTGACGATTGTCACCGATCCCCCGTCCCGGCATCTCGGGGGATTCGTCTCCATGCTGGCGTTTTCGGGCACGTTCTATTTCATCTTTGCGTTCTTTCGCGAGCAGGTCTGCACACTGGTTTGTCCATACGGGCGCTTGCAATCGGTATTGCTCGACGAAAACTCCATTGTTATTTCGTACGACTTCAAGAGGGGCGAACCGCGGAAGCTGTTCAGGAAGGACGAGGCGCGGGCGGGAGCGGGCGACTGCATCGATTGCCGACAGTGCGTGGTCGTTTGCCCGACAGGGATCGACATCCGCGACGGGACACAACTGGAGTGCATCAACTGCACCGCCTGTATCGATGCCTGCGACGAAGTCATGGATAAGGTGGGTCTGCCCAGGGGGTTGGTGCGGTACGCTTCGCACAACAGCATCGCGAGCGGGAGGAGAAAGCTGTTCACGGCGAGGGTGTTGGGGTATACCGCCGTGCTGGCAATCCTCATGGGACTTGTGCTATTTTTCCTTACCGGTCGTGGGAACCTGGATACGACGATACTCCGGGCATCGGGAACGCTGTACCAGCTCAAAGGAGACACGGCGGTTACGAACTTGTACACACTGAAAATCTTGAACAAGACATTCGAACCCATCCCTGTTGTTCTGCGACTGCTTCGTCCGGAGGGCAAACTGACACTTGTCGGCACGGGCCTCGTGGTGCCGCCGGACAGTCTTGTCGAGTCGGCATTTTTTGTCGAGCTTCCGGTGAGCAGCGTCCCGAAGTTGAACAACGAGATCGAAATCGGTGTGTACGCGGGAGAAGAACTCCTGGAAACTGTACGCACGACATTCATGGGACCGGCACGGTAGGAGTGGTTATGAAAATGAAGATACATCCCTGGGCTCTCGGCATCGGGATTACCATCGCGGTATTCGCCGCCGCCATTGTCGTCATGAGTGTCGGCGTGAGCGGGGAGCATTTCAGCATGGTGACGGATCAGTACTACGAAAAAGGGCAATCGTATCAGGATCACATCGAAATGCGGAACCGCGCCATGCGGTTGGAAGAGCAACCGGAGATCACCTA
>JALUUP010000425.1 GCA_027021285.1 Bacteroidota bacterium
CCTTCTGCGTGGAAAAAGGGCAATTGTTATGCCAGAAACACAACCGCCTGCAACCGGGTCTCGCGGCCATTCCCGTAACTCGTTGTCAGTGCGAGCGTTGTGCCGGTGAAAAAAGGCGGGGACGGAAAAACGAATCGACGTATTGACATTCCTGATGAATACACGCGTATGCAGCGGCGCGATCCGGATTCTGAACAACCTGGAACCTCAATTCCTCAGGAGAAGAATGTCAAGAAACGCTTTTTCAAACGGCTACGGGAACATCAGGCGCAGGCGCGGTGGCCGGGACCCGTGACGGAAAGGAAGGCGACCGCCGGCAACTGCGTCCCGTAAACAGCGCTGTTTCAGCATATTTCCTCTGGTGATTCATGATGTTAGCCGATGCATACCGCGATATGCATGTAAACGGAAGAAACGCGTGGAACGCGTGTGTGAAGGGTCTGCCTGGTTGGCCCCGACCGGTCGGGGTCGCAGGTATTCAGGAAGAGATGGGAGCGTTCTTGTTCTTTACCATCGATTCGCGGTCGATGTCCAGTTTCCTCATGATTCGTTGAAGGGCGGCGCGCGTCAATCCGCACAGCTCTGCCGCGCGCGAAATATTGCCGTTCGTGCGCTGGAGGGCGTTCTGGAGAAACACGCGCTGAAAGTTTTCGATTGCCTGCCGCTTGCCCTCTTCATACGTGCTCGTTTCCGTGAACACCTCGCTGCCAAGATTCAAATCGCCGCCCAGGCCCAGGTGCGAAGGTAAAATCTTGTCGCCATCGTGCACAATCACGGCTCGCTGGATCGTGTTCTCCAGCTCGCGCACGTTGCCCGGCCAATCGTAGTTCGTCAAAACGGTTATCGCCGCCGGCGACAGTTCGGGAAGCCGTTCTTCGCCGCCGGCAAATTCCATGGCCGCCTGCTTCAGGAAATACTGCGCGAGAGCCGGGATGCAAGCCTTTCTTTCCTTGAGGGGAGGAAGCGAAATTCTCACAACCTGCAAGCGATAAAACAAGTCCTCGCGAAACTCGCCGCGGCGCACCATCTCTTCCAGGTTGCGATTGCTTGCGGACACGAGCCGGAAATTCACCTTGATGCTTTCCCGGCTTCCGAGCGGGCGAACCGTTTTTTCCTGCAAAACCCGCAGCAGCTTGCCCTGGAACAACGGCGACATGGATGCGACTTCGTCCAGGAACAGCGTCCCGCCGTTGACCTGCTCGAACAGGCCGCTTGTCGCTTTATACGCGCCCGTGAATGCTCCCTTCGTGTAACCGAATAGTTCCGACTCCAGCAGGGTGTCCGGCAGGGCGATGCAATTGATCGCGACGAACGGTTCATTCCGGACGAGGCTCCGGTTATGGATTTCCCTCGCGATGAGTTCCTTCCCGGTGCCGCTGGGTCCTTCGATCAATACCGGTACCTTGCTTGGTGCCACGCGCTCCACCAGCTCCAGGACTCTTCGTATCGACTTGTCGACGGCAATGATCGTCCGCGAATCGTACTTGTTCGAAAAGCGACGCGCGTGACGCGCCGAGAGGATCTTGAACCCTGCCCGCTCGATGAAGGAGAGAATTTCATTGTTGTTAAAGGGCTTCGTGATAAAATGCGAGGCGCCGTTCTGCAAACAGGAGACGGCCAGTTCAATGGTGCCGTGTCCCGTAATCATGACCACCTCG
>JALUUP010000426.1 GCA_027021285.1 Bacteroidota bacterium
TGCTCTGCTGGAACTGGAACTGGATGTTGTCATAATCCAGGAATGGAGCTTTGATGAGCCATTTTGCAGCGCCCGCGAGAATCTTGCCGGGATTGATGGAAAAGCCGCCACCCTCGGGTTGAAGACTGTCCGCCTTGGCAGCGAGGGAATCCGTGGCGAGGGAATCCGTGGCGAGGGAATCCGTGGCGAGGGAATCCGTGGCGAGGGAATCCGTGGCCAGAGCGGTGGAATCAAGGCCCGCTTCCAGAGGATTCCGCGCGGTCTTTGTTTTCTTGGGTTTGATCGGCCTGGCGACGATACGGCTGCGGGGTTTCACACTCGTCGCCGCACTTTCTTTCTCGGATGGAAACAACGGTTCGACCCATTGCTTGAGTTTGAAGTTGATGCTGGCCTGGGTTGAAGCGTTATATGCGGCGACGGTTCCGACCACCCCCTGCTGCAAATCCTTCTGCCACCGGTAATTGACGTTGTAGGAAAGATTGATATCCATCACCTTGTCCAGCCCCAGGACGGGAGGAATGGTAGGGCGCGTATTGAACGCCAGTCGTTGATCGTAGCCGGTGGCGTCACCGAAATAGAACCCGCCGGTCTTCCCGAAAAAGATATCCCGCATGATTACCGAGCTCTGGCGTTGTGCCAGTTCGTTGCCCTCGTAGTCGCGGAGGGTTTCGATTTTCAGCAGCGTGGACTGGAACGATGCGGTGTAGTCGAGCGATGGGTTGAGTAAGCCGCCCTGGAATGGTTGAAACGACGTACTGAATCCCCGTGTGTGAATAAATGCCCGCTGGTATGGTCGAAAGCCGCCGTTGAGCGAGTACGTGCGTTCCTCCGTGCGTGACCGGGACAACTGTGCGTTCAAGCTGATTCGCTTGGGCAGGGGGTTGAACACGAACGCTTCCCAGAAATTCAGTACGGGCATCTCGTGGAAGAGCGTTTCGAACGGACGTAGATCGAGGGGAGGAATATCGATGGAATACCCGATGCGTGCCATCCAGTTCCAACGCCGTCGTTTCATGATCACCGGGTCACGGTAACGGACAATCGAATAGTTGTAACCCATTTCCATGCGGTTGATGATGTACCGGTTGAACCAGCTGTCTTCCGGGCCCCGAAAACGGAGCGACGGCATGGCCCATGTGTCCTTAATCTCTACTGTCTGAGACTGGAACCGCAGGTCGGAGGCTCGCTTCTCGATTTCCGCATCGGTTATGCCGGTGGAATCTTTTTCGGTCTCGAGTTTCGCGCGCAGTGCATCGACGGCGGTTTCCACCTCCACGTCCGGTTGACCCGGAAGCAGGGTTGGGGTGATGATGCGCTCGGCATGGGTGTAGTTGACCTGGAGTTGGGAGCTCTGCCATGTCGGGGGTAGAAGCATCTTTTCCGTTTTAATGGAAGTCGAGGCGCTGAAATTCAACGAGTTGGACCTGGACCCCGCCCGCTCTTCCAGTCGATGGAAGAAAGGATCCGTGTGACTGATCTGGAAGTTCACGTTCATGAAATCCGCCATCTGCAAGTTCGCCGACGCGGCGAAGGCCAGGCCGTTGCGGTCGTCCACCGCCGTGACCCGCAGCTCGTTGACCCAGACATGACCGCTGATGGAACCGAGATTCTTGCCGCGCGGATTGTGCACCCCGACCGAAATGAACATCACCCGGACGAGGTCGGGATTTCCCACGACGCGGATACTGTCGCCCGGGGCTCCGCCGGGGTACGGGAAAAACGACGTACCGTATTCCCACGTGAGCGAGTCGACGAGGGTGCTGTCGCGGAATTGCTTGATGGCGGACAGGCGTGAAAACTCGATATTGACCTCGTTGAAGGGATGCCAGCCCGGTTTCACAGGCGCCTTGTACTCGTAGTAGTTGGCCGTATCTACACCGATGCGCAGTATAAAATCCACGTCGTAATTCAACGGGTCGTCGCCGTGCACGAACATCTTGAGAACACGGTAATTGAACAGGTCGATCCCGTTGGGGAAATAGCGGAACGCCATTCGCGTCGTGTCTTCGGGAAGGTTGTTGAAGATCAAGGCAAGCGATTGCTCGTTTGCCAGTACGTTTTGGTCCGGGTGCAGGCGGTCGCGTGCGCGAATGACTCCGGGCGGGCTCGTGTACTCGGGGTTGTCCTCGATGTTCACCACGCTGACATTGAAATACGGGTCGTTCCGTTTGCGTTCGATCCACTGGTTGCCGACGATGGTGAAGTCCGCGATGCGGAGGCGCAAAGGCTGGTCGGAACCGGTGACCCAGATGCGAAGGAATTCCACGTTGTCCAGCGAAGGACTGCCGATGACGGTATCGGGATTGGCCAGGGGGATGCGGAACTGGTACCAGCCGTTGTTGCCGCCGCCTGCGTAATACGGGTTGCTGGAAGGGTTGAGCGGATCGATGTTCGGATCGACGACATACTCGAAATACTCGTTGGTCAAATCAAGGCTTCCATTGTAGTTCATGTCTTCCGTGTCGGGAAGCAGTCCGCCGAGATCGTTTTCATTCCCCTCGGTTCCGTCAATTTGTTCGAAATCGGTGGGATCATAGTTATAGTTGTCGCCGCTGGGGTCGGTGACCATGTCCGGGTAGTCGGTTCCATACTGGGCGATTTCGTTCGCGTATAAGGCCAACTCTTCGTCGTTGGTCAGCATGTCGAGGCCGACGTCTTCGCCGGGATTGACGATGCCGTTGCGCGTGGGTCCCAGCACGTAGTCCTCGGAGTTCAGTTTTCCGTTGGGAATGACATCTTCGGAAATCTTTCCCAGGTCGATGCGCATCTGGGCGCCGGGCGGAACGTTTTCCGCTTTCATCCAGATCTCGATGAAACTGTAGTTGTCCTGAACGAGATTGTATGCATTGACCGGTAGCAAACGCATGATTCCTGCCCAGTTGCCGCGGGGAAAGGATTTGAGATCGGGCGTATAGTTGAACATTCCGCGCCGTTCGGGATCGTACTCGATCTCCAGGATGTTGATCCGCTGGTCTTCCCGCGCCACTCTCTTGTTGGGCCAGATTTCATTGACGGAAACGGCCTGGGAGGAATTGTACGGCAGGTTGTACCACCACATTTTCGCCCGGTAGTTGTGCATCAACGCCACGCTGTCCGTCAACGACGGGCGGAAAGGGTTATAGACCGGCGGGCTGGAAAGATCCCACGCGGAGTACGAGGTCTGCAAGGGGATAAAGATCTTCGCTCCTTCGAAATCGTCGATGTACGCAATGCCCTGGCCCCCGTCGGACGAAATCGTGCTCTTTTTCGTATTGGGATCGGGAACCATGTAGGCCAGTTCGCCTTGCAACTTGAATGTCGAGGGATCGTTCGAGGCATAAAACGGCATCTTGTTCAGGGCATTCGTCAGGAAATCGACATTGAACTCCGCGCGCCCGTCCAGGCCAAGCATGGTGTTGTTGATCGGTTCTTCTCCAATACGCACCTTGTCGCTCAGGCTCTGCTGGTTGAGATTAAGAACTGTGAAGCCCAGCATCGTCTTTTCGCCGAGCTCCAGGTCGCCGCGCAGGCCGAGCATGGTCTTCGACGCGAACGAGAACAGGTCCTGGGTTTCATACTGGATGTCGAGATTGGCGCCGTCAACCAGCGCCGCTTCATTGGTAATTGTGACCTGCCCCGCGAATTCATCAACACGGTAGTCGACGTTCGGAGTGAGAAGACGTCCGTCCAGGTACACGCGCACGCTTCCGGGGACGAGGTTGAATCCGAGATTGTAGGTGGCGCCGGAGGTGCCCCGGGTTGTTCCGACGATAAGAATCTTGTCTCTCGCCGTGTTTTGCCGGGCCTGGGCAACTGTTCTCGTGTAGATATCCGGGTAGGTGTACTTCCGGGCGACATCCTCCGGAACTCCCTTCGACTTCATGAATTGTACCAGGCCCTCACCGAACGGCTCCAGCGTCGGGAAAATCAATTCTCCGCGAATCGGATCCACCGTGTATCCCGGCGCCCAATCGATCTTCGAATCCGAGCTGCCACCGGCTCCATCGTTGTAGTCCAGTCCGAACAGTTGGAGCAGGTTGATCCCCTCGATGAACTCATCGTCCTGCTGGCCTCCCGCGCGGTAAATGAGTCGGACTTCTTTCAACTGTTCCTCGGTCAGGTTGCGTTGGCCGATGGAGTAAATGCTGCGAACCTGTTGGTCCCACGCGGGACGAAATGATGGACTCAGGTTCTTCGGTTTCACCAGTTTGAGGACGAGCCGCGGCGGGATTGGATTTCCGTCCTCGTCGGTATACCCGGTGGGAAGGTTCGGATCGTTTACGAAGACGCCGTACACGATATCGGTCGAGGCATCGGTGCTGGCGCCGCGGATGCGGTACGACACGGCGAGGATCTGGTCGTCCATCAAGTTCTGTGAAAGGGAGATAATTCCGGTGTACGGGTTGTACGTATAATCCTGGTCTTTCACCAGCAGCTTGAACTTTCCGGTTTCCACGAAGCCGGACTTTGGCGGTATCGTTTTATTCGGGTCGAAGTAATCCTGCCACGCCGCCGGATAGGGATCGCCGGGGAAACGTCCCTCCACGTCGATCAAAACGATGGCGTCGCGTTCCTCGGGATCGTCGATAGCGCTGGCGCTCGCCGTGCGGGTCGTCCAGACCTCGATATCCTTGATATATAGATTTTCGTGTACGATCGGGTAGTGATTTGGCTGGTTGTAATAATCTTCGTACACCCCCCTGTACACCGTATCAACGAAATAATGGGTCGTCGAGTACTGGTAGGCATGACGCTCGAACTGTTCTTCCTTGGCGCCGCCCGAGATGCTCAGGCTACTGGACTGGGCTTTCTTCTCGCTCCATAGCGTCTGCAGCTTGAGGGGACCGAACTTGAAATCCGCTTTCACCCCGAACAAGGAACCGCTTCCCGCGACAAGCGTGGCTGGAATGGAAAGAGTCACGTTGCCCAGTTCCACGTGCTGCACGATCTCGTCTTCGTATCCCTTGTACTCGATCTTCATCGTGTTTTCGTAATTGAACGTGCGGTCGGTGGCCCAGTCAGCGCCGATGAACAGCTTGTCGCCGATGGTGCCCTGGACGTTGATCTGCACTTGCTGCTTGAAGATGGGCGAGTTTTGAGTCGGGTTGCGGTACACCGTCTGCTGGTCGGAGGATTCGCTGCGGAAGCCTCCCGTGATGTTTACCGCGCCGGAGATCCGCAGGCTGATACGGCTCCGTTCTCCGAAAATACTCATGAGAGGGTTGGGGGGGATCGGGATATCGATTTCCGAGAGCGACTTGATGATTTCTCCCAGGTCGTCTCCCGTCTTCTTTGGCTGGTACCGGTGGGCGTATTCCCTCGTGCGGCGCTCGCGTTCGTACTCGTACCGGAGACGAATATATTCATCGAGCGGCAAGACGATCGGGATGCGAACATCTTTGCCGTTGTACATTTCGCGGATGCGCACCATGTCCCGCACGGAATCCACTTCCACCACCCATTTCGGTCCGCGGGAGGGCGTAAGGAACAAGGGATGCGTCTGCCTGCCGAACAGGGGCGCCACCGGCGAGTCCTTGGGACGGAACGTGAGCCATTTCACCCGCGCGGTCGAATCTGCGGGCGGCTCGACCACGGTAGTATCCTTGACCGGCTGCTTCAGGCTCTGGTCGAGCGGATTGCCTTCCAGCGGGTTCGGTTTCTTCTTTTTCTTCTTGATTGAGTCGTCTTCGGCAATGGTCCACGAGATATCGGCGTGGAATTCGTCGGGAAAGAGGTATTGCAGGAAAAAATCCGTGCGCGGAGCACTGGTGGAATCGGGCGCACCCGTTCCTCGTTGTTCGCGCTGGAAAGGCGACTCAACATCCGGGTCCCTTCCTTGCAGTGACTGAAGAAGAAGAACGGGGGACCACCCGAGAAACTGGGCGAGAACGTGTGACTCGATCGGGTGACCAAAAGTGTTACAGTACGCGGGTTCCGCCAGAATAACGGCTGTCAGGACGACGGCGCTGTGAACGATATGCCTCGAAAAAACACATAGCGACCGTCGCCGGTTGCCATGTTTGCATCGGTTCATTACCAGATAAGGAAAAGGTCCGCGAATCACTATGTTATTTCGTCTCGTGACCTAACTGCATATAGTAGTAATGAGCCCGATAGAATCTCCGTACCCGTGATTGGACATGATAGTATCCCGAAGTGCGCACCGATCCCCTGTATCGATGAACGCAACAAGAAAGCTATTAAAAACTGATCTGGAGAGCAAGGTAAAAGTTTTGCGGGGTTGAAATGATCGCAAACACTGGGCAGCGATGATACCGTTGCCGATGGGACGGTGAAGGAGTATATTCCCACGTGAGAGGAATCGAATTGCAACGAACAACGCGTAACCCGGTCACGTGATTCTCTGGCGATATATCCTGCGAGCGCACCTGGGACCGTTCCTGTTTTCCAACGTCATCATCGTTTTCCTGTTTCTTCTCCAGTTCCTCATGAAGCGAGCCGGAGATCTCGTTGGAAAGGGCCTGGGGGGTCTCGTGATCACGGAGCTCATCGCGCTCAACCTTGCCTGGATCCTTGTGCTGTCCATCCCCATGTCGGTGCTGGTGGCGACGCTCATGGCGTTCGGTTCGCTTTCACAAAACAACGAAATCACCATCATGCGCGGAGCGGGCATGAGCCTGTACCGGATGATGGCGCCGGTCATGGTGGCGGCCATTGTTCTGACCATTTTCCTCGTACGGTTCAACAACGATATTCTCCCCGAAGCGAACATTCGCCTCCGCACGCTCATGAGCGATATTATTCGCATCAAGCCCACCTTGTCCTTGAGAGCAGGCGTTTTTACCACGGAATCGGAACTGCCCAGCTACCGCATCCTGGTGCGGAAGACCTTCGAGAAGTCCAACGACCTCGAAGGAATTACCATCTACGATTTGTCCCAGCCGGGGAAAAATATCGTGCTGACCGCGGAGTACGGCGTGATTTCCTTTACCCCGGATTACACGCGCCTGATCATGGACCTGCGCGACGGGGAAATCCATGAAACCCGCGACGACGACTTCTCTGATTACCGCCGCATCCGGTTCAAGCGGCACCGGATTGTCATGCCCGCGGAGGGGTTCGGGTTCGAACGCAGCGACGCAACCAAGGCGTACCGCGATGACCGTACCATGTCCGCTGCCATGATGAATGCCCTGGTGGACAGCATCCGGCAGGAACAACAACGGAAAAAGGATAGATTGAAGAACCGGCTTGCGAATGAATTTACAGGGATGTTCCACGGAGATCCGGTGTTCTTTTCCACGCTTCCCGCGCAAGCAGGACCAAACGGCGTCTCTCCCGGCTATGAACTTCGCCCCCGGCGGGACGGGAAAAGGCGCATCCCCGGTCGTATGGAACCGACGCTTACGACGGTGCCGGATTCGGTTCTCCGGTACCAGGCGCTTCTCCGGGCGGCGGAAGACGTCCGGGTAATGCAATCCATGATTCGCTCCGACAGCGCGGCCATCGCTTTTGATCAACAGCAAGTGGACAAGTACGATGTGGAAATCTACAAGAAGTACTCGATCCCGTTCGCCTGTATCGTGTTCGTCCTGGTGGGAATCCCGCTGGGAATGATGGCGCGCCGGGGAGGGTTCGGCGTGGGGGCCAGTCTCAGTCTCGGTTTCTTTCTCATCTACTGGGCCTGTCTCATCGGGGGCGAGAAACTGGCCGACCGCGACCTTGTCAGTCCCCTCATCGGCATGTGGATCGCAAACATCATCTTCGGCGTATTCGGCGTGTTCCTGACCATCCGGTTCGCCCGCGAGACCCGGGTCATTGATTGGTACGC
>JALUUP010000427.1 GCA_027021285.1 Bacteroidota bacterium
ACCACCGAGATCAGCGGCGGTTTCGGACATTGCTCCCCGGCTGAATTGTTTCTGTCGCAGGACTTCGAGGATCAGGACGTCGAGCTCTTCCTGGATGCGGAGACCGCGGGAGATATCCTCCGGCAAATCACCAAGGCGGATGAGGTTCCTCCCTTCACTCGTGCACAAAATAACAACGCGCTTGATAATGCTTTCCAATTCGCGGATGTTGCCCCTCCACTGGTGTTGTACGAGGGCCGCGAGGGCGGTGCGGCTGATACGGATACCCGGGTTCTCCCGGCGCAACAGGTGTTCGGTTATGAGCGGGATGTCCTGTCGACGCTCGCGCAATGGCGGCAAGTGGATAGGCAGGATGTTCAAGCGATAGAAAAGGTCTTCCCGGAACTTTTTCTGCTCGATCATCTCCTGGAGGTCCCTGTTGGTGGCGGCGATCACCCGCACATCGATACGCATGGTTTCACGTCCGCCGACGCGTTCGAATTCCCCTTCCTGTAACACCCGCAGCAGCTTGACCTGGAAGGCTTCGCTTGTCTCGGCAATTTCATCAAGAAAGAGCGTGCCGCCGTCGGCCCGTTCGAAGCGGCCCGGCGTTCTCTGCGCGGCGCCGGTGAACGCGCCTTTTTCGTAGCCGAACAACTCGCTCTCCAGGAGCGTCTCGGTCAGCGCGCCGCAATTCACGGCAATAAACGGCTTGTCTTTCCGCTTGCTCAGCTTGTGAATGGCCCGGGCGACGAGTTCCTTCCCGGTCCCGCTCTCGCCCGTAAGAAGAACGGTCACATCGTTGGGAGCCACCGAACGGATCTGCTTTACCACCGCCGCCATGGGACCTTCCGCATGATAGACCATGCCGGCGAATTCCATGCGCGGTTCCACGATCTGCCGCTGCTCCTCGGCAACGACGACATCGTTGATCCGCAGTCGAAGGCGGGCGATTTCGCGTTCGTACTCCTGTATCCTGGCCTCGACGGACGGGGGAATGTCCTCGCTGGATTGCAGGATTTCCCGGCGGGTATTCTCCAGTTCCAGCGTCCTCCTGCTGAGCTCCTGGTGAAGTTCTTTTCGTTCCCGTTCAAGTGAAGCAATGTAGCTGCTCCGCTCCCGGCTGCGCACGAGCACTGTCCCCAACGCGGTCAACCCAAACGCCAGCAAAGGCATGACAACCGGAAGATCCCAAAAGTACAGGATAAACGCCCCCTCCACCGCCGCGAGGTAAGCCGAGAACACTGCCACCGCTATCAGCAGGTTTTTCAATCGCGCGAACGGTCGTATGTACGCGCCGCCAAGAGCAGCCAGAACAATAATCAGCAGCGCCAGCCACCAGGGGGTATCCCGGATTTGTGAACCATGAAGCAACGTATCGAACAGCACGGCGTGCAGTGCAAGCGCCGGGAATGCCCTGCTGAATGGTGTGCTTACGAACGGACTCCGGCTCTCCGCTGCTACACCGATCAGGGCCACTTTCCCCCGCAGCGCCCGAAAGGGAAAATGTACATCGTATCCCTGGGCAAGGCTGTCGTACGATTTCATGAACGAAACGAACGGGATCATGATATAGGAGCGCTGTGTTCCCCTGAAATTCAAGCGCACCGGTTTCCCCGCAGACGTTCCCTGGCATGTTTCGAGCCAGGAAGCTGCGAGCGCCGGATTCATCATATCCGTGGAGTCCGTTTCCTCCAACGCTTGTCGGCACTTGTACTGCCACAACATCCGTAACGCGAGAACGGGCATCCACCGATAGGCACCATCCACCTGCGTTTCAAAAAACAAGGGCATGGATCTCGTGACGCCGGTAAGGAAAAAATTAGAACTCCCGATACCCGCCGCCGATTCCCTGAACAGGCGATGCGGGTAAATCGGCTCGGTCGCGGCGGGAACACCGGAACCGGTTGGAGAGGTTTTCTGGAAATACATGCCGAGGATAACATTGCCCGCTTGTGTGATTTGTTCAGCAAGAAGCAGATCGTATTCCGGGTAGGCAAGGTTTTCCTTTTCGAACAGGAGATCGATTCCCACCACCGCAACGTTGAGCGTGGACAACGCGTGTACGGCCGAAGCGATATGTAACCGCGAAACGGGATACCCGCCCAGGTTGGAAATATCGAAGTTGTCGAGATAAAGGATGAACAGCGTAGAATCCGGGGGTTGGCTGCCACGGATGAGCATCTTCAAATCGGTGATCGAACGCTCGACGGGATGCGATACGAACGACAAGGCGAAACACGCGAAAGAGACCGTGACCACCATGATCCAAAACACGTATCGGGATCGTTCAATCATGCCTTTCAATTTGCGTCGTCACAAAAATACGGAGAGCCTGCGCTCTTTGAGAATCAAGCTGCCCGGGAGCACGGGTCATTCAATTTTTTCGAGGACCAGCACGCCGAACCTCTGGTCCGGTGAAATAAACTGGCGAAGCAACCGGAATCTCGGATTATCCTTGAAATAGTCCATCGGGACGTCGCCACCGAACTGGCTGTTCCCGTAATGGCTGTCCCAAACACAGATTGCGCCCTTTTGCACAGTGTCAAGGACGGCGATCTGGAGAGGCATGTCACGCCTCTTGTCGTTGATGTCAATATCGGCGAAGTAGCGAAGCAGCACGTGGTTCGCCAGCAGCGGTCTGTCATCGAATCCCTGTTGCAGGTACCATTCCGCGACTTGTTTCATCAACGCCGCTTCAGGATCCAGTGTTCGTGGTTTCTCCGTGGCGAACGTATATCCGATGCCCCCCCCAAGAAGCAGCACGGCGAAAGCCAGGGGCGGCAGCGCCCGAACGTACCGCAGTAAAAACAGTATCCCCACCCCAAACGCCACACCGAACTTCGTGTACTCGCGCGTCTCGACCATGACGAGGCCGTTGGCGTCATACGTCAGAAATACCAGGACGCCAAGAATGATGACCGAGAGAAGCAGGGCGTTGAATTGCTTTCGCATCGGGTCCAGCATGGCGGTAAATCCCACGGAAGCAAACACGGCAGCCAGCGGCGAGATGGAAATCAGGTACCGCCAGTGACCGGGATTCGCGCCGAAGTTCAACGCGTCCCAGGCCGAAACAACCGCCCACGCAAACATGACCGTGAACGTGAAGTACAGCATGCCGTACCGCTTGAGATGTTCCTTCCACCTCGCCGGTGGATACAGGAATTGGAAATACCCGACGAGAAAAAGAACAAGGGATACGGGGCCGATAATAAAGATATACGTTTCGAAGTAATGCCAGAACGGTTTGTGCGGTACCTGGACGTTAAGCCCGATGCGCTGCATGTCCTCCAGCAGCCAAAGTGGATTACCGGTGTGCCACCAACCGATAAGAGCCAGTACTACGGGCGTCCATCCAAGGACCAGAAACGGTATCCACTGTTTTCGCAGCAGGTACAAAACGCCCATCCCGAGAGCAACCAGGGCGAATTCCTGGCGGATGGAGAACACATAGGACGCAAGCAACGCGGACAGGATGTGCTTGTCCCTGGCATAAAAAAGCAGCGCGAGAACGATGAACAAACCGGCCGTGATCTCACTGTACGCACGAAACGAGAGCTGGAGATACATCGGTTGAAACGCAAGGAGGATCGCTCCCACGCCCGCGTTCCGGATGTTCAACGCCCGGCCGAGGTGGAACGTCGCAACCACCGACAGCGCCGTGATCAAGCAGTGAGCAAGGAGCACCCCTTTGAATCCCAGTAATCCCGGCAGAACAAGGAGGATCTTCCAACCGGGCTTGGGCTGGTTGCCCATGATGGAAAACGGATCCCCCCAGAACCCGCGGATGTTCCGGTAGTGCCCGATTTCATCGTCCTGGTAAAAGCCCGTCGATCCCGTGCTGTAAACGTAGTAGATCGCTACGAGAATCGGAACCAGGAGCCAGATGTACCTGGCGATGAACTCGTCGAGATCGAACCGTGCCGCCGGGTCCACGACAACGGTTCGCGAAGGATGCTGCCTGTTGCGCTTTTTCTTTGCCATGTTCGTTCAGTGGCGGGAATTGGCCGCCAGCGATTCAATTGCTTCAACCATCGAATCCCACGTGTATTTCTTTTTTTCTTCGAGAACGTTCTTACGGAATTCCACAAACCGTTCTTCGGTGAAGAACCGGAACAAAGCCTGGGCAAACGCCTTGGGGTCATGTGGTGGAACAATGTAGCCAGTCCGCCCGTGAATCACAACTTCGGCCAACCCGCCCACGTCGGTGGCGACAACCGGCCGGTTGAAATTATAGGCGATCTGGACAATGCCGCTCTGTGTGGCGGAATGATACGGCAACGCCACCACGTCCGCCGCCGAAAAGAAGAGGCTTACCTCGTCGTTCGGAACATAGGAAGAATGAAAACACACGTGATCTCGGATTCCCAGACGTTCTACTTGTTCCCGGTATTTTTTCTCGTCGGAATAAAACTCGCCCACCACCAAAACCCTTGCCTTTCGCTTCTCCAGCAATGACGGAAGAGCGTCGAGCAACACGTCCAATCCCTTGTAATCCCTCACGTATCCAAAAAACAAAACAACGCTTTCACCGGGCGACAGGGCCAGTTCCGGATGCGTTTCATGTAGTCGCTTCCTCGCAACTTCCCGTTCGAATTCCTCGCCGAAGATTTCATACACGGGGTGCGGTTGGAGAACATATTTCGCTGCGGGTTCAAGCGAAAGCAAATCATTCTCCACCGACCGCGACTGCACCACATACAAATCCACGAACCTCATGGCGAACCGCGTGAAGAGCCTGTCGCCCGGGCGGCGTTCGTGCGGAATGATGTTATCACAGATAAAGAGCGTCCTGGCCGTCCGTCGCCATTTCACGATCGCCGCAATAACGCCATACGCGGGCGCGAAAAACGGCAGCCAGAACTTGTAGATGACGAGGTCCGGGTTCATACGGCGGACGCGCAAGCCGGTGGTCAACCAGGTCCACGGGTTGATGGAATCGATCCACGGGTGGCTTTCCAGGGGGATGCCAGGGTCGCCGGTTTCTTCCTGGCTCTTTCCGGGAAACAGCAATTTCGGATATTGGCGTTTGAACGTAACGACGCTGACGTCGTGTCGGCGGGAGAGGTACTTGCAGAGAAGGCCCACGTAATGCGCAATCCCCCCTCGCAACGGATAGGCGGTTCCGATGATAACGATGTTCATGGGGCCATTACACTGCTTCTGCGATCCAGTGTTCAATGCGATCGAGAACGGTCTCCGGCGCGATATAATCCATGCAGTGATAGTCCGGGTTCACGCAACGAGGCTGGTAAAAGCACGTACAGGGCTTCGATGGCTCGATGATTTCCCCGCGGCCGAAAAGTTCGAACTCGTGCCGGTTGAAAATGTTGTTGAAAAGAATGAGTTTCTTTCGCAGCCCGATGGCGATATGCATGGCCATGGTGACACCGGAAACAATGAGATCGCAGGCGTTCATTTCGGCAATGAAAATCGGCAGTGGAAAATGTCCGAGATAGCGTCCACCGCTTTCGGCGGCCAGGCGCATGTTCTTTTCGTGCTCCTGCTCACCTCCCAGGAACAGCGGAAGGAAGCCTTTCGCAATCAGCATCTTGGCCAGTTGGACCCAGTGCTGTTCCGGCCATAACCTGCTGGTCCAGCGTCCGCCACAACCTGTGTTCAGTCCTATCACAGGCAAGATCTCGGCCAAACCCAGATCGAAAACTTTTTCCGGCGGATCGAGCAGGTACTCCTCCCCTTTCCATTCATAGCCGACGATCTCGAACATCTCGTCCAGGTAATTCCTGGTGTTTGCCTTGCTGACATCATCGAAGATGCCGGTCAGGAACTTGTGCCTCGCGTCCTCGTCCAGTGGAGCGCAAACCCCGTTTCGCAGGATGAAGCCCTTTTTCACACTGGCCTCGATCCTGTCCGTCAGCGAGCAGGCTTCCCGGTCCTTGTCGAGGTTGACGAGCAGGTCGAAGTTGATGGAAAGCAAGGTAATGACACTCCGCAAATCGAAACGCATCGGCACGTCCACTTCCGAAGGCAAGATTTCCGGCGTATGAGAAAGCCACCACAGCCGCGCCGCAGGATACAGTTCACGAATCTTGCGAATCAACGGCGTCGTGCGGATGACGTCGCCGATTGCTCCCAGCTTGATGATCAGGATATTCCGATCGATGGGAAGATAATGCGGACAACCCTCGCAGTGAACTCCTTCCTGCTTGTGCGGGCGGCAGGGCACATCGCCCCGGAAGTGCTTGCAATCAGAGAAATATTTCATACCGTTACTTGAGGATCTCCCTGGTGCTGACGTGGTGCTGATTGAACTGCGACTTGGTGATCATCTCGGCGAGCAGACCCGTCGAAATCAACTGGAAGCCGACCATGATGAGCAGGATGCCGAGAAATAACAGCGGGCGATTGCTAATGGGATATCCCATGATCCACATGTAGGTCAGGTAGGCGTTGATGCCGAGGCCCAGCACGACAAAGATGATACCGATCGTGCCGAACAGGTGGAGGGGCCGCTGCGTGTAACGCGAAGTAAACAGCACCGTCACCAGGTCGAGAAAACCCTTGAGGAACCGGCTCAAACCGAACTTGGTCTTGCCATACTTGCGCGGATGATGTTGAACGACCTTTTCCGTCACGGTGAATCCCGCCATCTTGGCCAGGACGGGAACGTACCGGTGCAGTTCACCGTACACGTTCACCGCCTTGACCACATCCCGGCGGTACGCCTTCAGGCCGCAGTTGAAATCGTGGATGCGAATTCCGGTCAAAACACCGGTCACGAAATTGAAGAACTTTGAAGGGATGGTCTTGGTGATGGGATCGTACCGCTTTTTCTTCCAACCGGAAACCAGGTCGTAGCCTTCCTCGAGCTTATCCAGCAAGGCCGGGATTTCCTCAGGATCATCCTGGAGATCCGCGTCCATGGTGACAACGAATTTTCCCCGCGCCTGCTTGAAGCCGGCTGCCAGGGCGGCCGACTTGCCGTAATTCCGTCGAAACCGGATCACTTTGAACCGCCCGTCCTGGCGGTGGAGTTTCCGCAGGATATCGAAGGAGCCGTCGGTGCTGCCGTCATCGATGAACCACACCTCCCAGCGAATGTTCATCCGGCTACAGACCGCCTTGATTTCTTCCGCGAGCTCGGGAAGCGAATCCTTCTCATTCAGCAGAGGAATAACAACAGACAAATCAAGCTGGCTCGGTCGGTTGTACCTGCGTCCGCTCTTTTTCTGGTTCACCGATTCAGGTGAAGGTTTTTTCGGGTTTTCCTGTCGTTCTTCTGTCATGTGATTTTCAATATTTATCGAGTCAAAATACGCCTACCACGGGCAAATTGCAAAGATAAATGCCCACCATTACCGGAGCGACACGTGCTTACGTTCACTGGCGCGCGAAACCCGAATGATTCAGAACACAATGCTAAAGGAGATTATTTTTATTACATTCAAATCATGTTGTGGAGTTTTGTATACAACACGATTGCCATACCGCTCTTTTACCTTGCCGTCAAAGCGTATTCCCTGGTGAACAGAAAAGTCCGAAAAGGCATCGTTGGAAGAAATACCGCGTTTTCTACGCTGCCCGACGACATGGAGCGACTGAGTACCGGACCGCGGCTGTGGGTCCACGCTTCTTCCATGGGCGAATTCGAGCAGGCCAAACCCATCATCGAGGAACTCAAACGACGCCTCCCCGACGTTCGCGTCATCGCCAGTTTCTTCTCACCATCGGGTTTCGAGAACAACCGGCACTATGAGTCGGCGGATATCGTCACATACATTCCGTTCGATTCCAGGAAGAGTGCCCGTTGGTTTCTCGACGTT
>JALUUP010000428.1 GCA_027021285.1 Bacteroidota bacterium
GATTCTTTGGGCATGCCATCGAATATCTTTCCTTCTTCTTTATCTTTTTTTGCCTTCCTATTGCTCTTGAATCCACGCCTTGAATTCAAATGGTCCAGCACCCGTCCCAATTCTATCAGCG
Source organism: Bacteroidota bacterium (assembly GCA_027021285.1). Taxonomy (GTDB): domain Bacteria; phylum Bacteroidota; class Ignavibacteria; order SZUA-365; family JAADGX01; genus JAADGX01. Next base: position 122 of record JALUUP010000428.1, read on the forward strand.
ATAACTTTTCATACAATGCTTTCTTTCGTAGCTCGTAAGGGTTCAGCGCAAAAAAGACACCCGGATCATCAGGCATCATTCCCAGGTTTTTGATAAGAGATCTTAGCTGCCTCCTTCGCATTTTTCGTCTTTCATTCTGGCGTCGAGCTTGCCTTGCTGTTCTTCTCACCTGGTTTCTCGATGCCTCTTTTTCAGAGTTGATCTTATCGACTCCTTCCGGAAACACCCGTACCCCCGCGTCAATAATCTCCTTCTTTTCTGAATCGACCAATGCCCAGCCGATGGAATTCGTTCCTAAGTCCAATCCAAGCGTGTAATTCATAAACAGCCTCCCGTTTAGACTTAAATCTTGACAAAAGAATATATTCTTTTTATATTTGATTCACAATGTAGCAGAAGTGTGCTTGACCGCTTATCACAATAAGGTCTTGTACCGAAAGTTAAAATTTGCCCCGGTTCTTCCGGGGTATTTTTTAGCTCGCACATGTCGCTCCTTCGGAGGTTCTCTCATTTACCAGATGTGATGTGCACCAAACATATTTTCTCTACGGGGTTGAATTTCGAAGTGACGGATTAGGCCGAGAACGATGGGCGAGCAATTTTCAACGCTGGATGTCAAATGCTAAATTTATTTCGATTTGGCGAATATTGAGAAGCTACGAGCTACACACATCCAAAATCACATTTTCCATGTGAATATTTAGTTATAAAAAACCATCCTCTCTCTCAACAAATCGCTGAAATTCCGTATACGGATTATGCATTGTCCTCGACTCATAGCTTGACTACTCGTCAATGTACTTTACCCAACCAGGAGTAACCCGTTATGGAAAAACACGTTACCGCAGTCGCCTCGCTCCAGATCGGTCTCAGTATTCTCAGTATCCTGATGGGCACGTTCATATTCTTCATCCTCTCGGGCACGGGATTCCTGACTCATGACAGCGAAGCTCGTTTTATTCTTACGACTATCGGAACGGGAATTGCGATCTTCTTTTTCATCATTGCATTGCCCGGCTTGATCGGCGGCATCGGTCTGTTCAAACGACAGGAATGGGCCCGCATACTTGTGCTGATCACCTCCGCGCTCCACCTGTTGAATTTCCCCGTGGGCACGGCGCTGGGGATCTATTCCATCTGGGTTCTGGTCCAGGACGAGACCATCGACCTGTTCAGAACAAAAGCTCCCGTGTTCCCGGATTTTTGAAAGAGAACCTAAACGATCTCTCGTTCAGACGTAGTCGCCCCAAATAAAACAAGCGCACCCTTTGTGGGCGCGCTTGTCCGTTATACATCACCTTGCTATCCGTTCAAGAATCCTCTTACACCCCGAGCGAAGTCCTGAGCAGAGTCCTGAGCAGAGTCCTGAGTAGAGTCCTGAGCGGAGTCCTGAGCGAAGTCCTGAGCGGAGTCCTGAGCGGAGTCGAAGGACGGAGTCGAAGGACGAGCGAATCAACGCAAAACAACTCCTTCTCTGGAAGAGCGGTCCGTCCGGCGTATTCTACACTGTCTTTTCCACCGGTTCCGCATCCTCCTCCTTTACTTCAACTTCACGCGTGGGCCGCACGACACGTGTATCCACAGGCGGCTGCAATAACGTCCTCCGCGCCTCTTGCGCGCGCCGCAGGATGGCGATGAAGATGCCAATCATCATGAGCGTGACGCCCGCCCAGATCAGGCTGACGAACGGCTTGAGACTTGCTTCCACCACCAGCGTTTCCGCCGTGCGCTTTCCTCCCGCCTGCGGATTCCGCGTGCGGATTTCCGCGTGCGACTTCGAAGGATCTTCCGGATCGACATTCATCCGCACCAGGGTGATCTCCAGGTCCCCGTCTTCCACGGAAGCTGGTTCGTAATCCATCCCGTCGCGTTTGGTGACGACGAACGGCTTGAGCACCTGCTCCTTGCCGCCATATTTCTTCACACGGAAAATTCCCCCGATCCGCATTTCGCCGCCGTCTTTCATCATGGCTTCGCGGTCCACGTTGCTCATGTCGAAGCGCTCGAACGTAATCTCGTAGTCGCCGAACTGCATGCTCTCTCCCTTGGCCAGTGAGGCAGGTTCGCCCTCGTTCTTGCTGTCAGGCTGGAGCAGGGCCTGCGGTTCGAGATAGATATCCTTGTGAATGTAGTTGGCGATGTCGGGGTTCCGGCTCAGGGATTCGCTGCCGCCATAATTGTGCATGAACATCACGGGCTTGAGAACGGTCACTTCCCGCCCGTCCTTTTCCAGGCGAACCAGGAAATGGAAACGCTCGCCGTTATAGAATGGCTCATATCCTATGTAGGTCATATCGTACCCGTAGGCTTGCTGCGGCTTGTCCTTCTCAAGTTCCAACACCGTTTTCTGACCGTAAAACCCTGACGTCACGATCCCTATCAACATCATTGCGATCCCGATGTGGGCTACGTAAGCGCCTGTGAAACGCGGGTTGCCGCGAAGAATCTTCGCTCCAACTTGTATGTTGAGCACGAGCGAAAACACGCCAGCGAATGTCAACAGTATCATCGTGACGTTCTGGATGCCGAGCAGCACGAGAACGATGGTGATCGCAACGGAAACCGCGAGCCCCGACCGCATTTTCCTCCAGATCTCCCCGCCGGTATTCGCGCGCCACTTCAGAAGTATCGTGAACCCCGTAATCAACCCGATGATGACACCAATGGGCCATGTCAACGCATCGTAGAATTCCGCCGACACCGTGTTGCCCAGGGCCGCCGTGCTGCTGAATACACCCAGAACACTGTTGACGGCGTCGATAATCATGTCCGGGATGATCGGCAGGGACGTGCCGAGAATCACGATCACGGACAGGGCAAGCAGAACGGCCGAGGCGATGCCCAGCCAGGTTTCGCGCGACAGGATTTCGAAGCTCTGGAACTCCGTTTCCGAGTGCAGACGCCCGGTAAACGTGTAACCGATCAGCCCAAGTTTGAACACCAGCGCGGGTATCCACAGGTACGACAGGGTGTTGAGACCGTGCGCGACCACCTCCAGCAGGAAGAGGAAAAAGCCCGCTATTCCTCCCGCCGCTGCCTGCGCATCATGAAATACGGGGACGAGATCGCCGCTGATCTGGGCAAACACCGGGATGGACGGCCCGATGATAACGATGTACAACACCAGGTACCGCCGGAAACCCCTGAATTTCGCCCACAAGTTCTTGCCCCACTTCGTGAACCGGATAAACAACAGCGCATGCCCGATGTCGATGAACATGAACATGAACAAAACCAGGAGCGTGTACGGCAGCCGGCCCGGATCGACGAACGAATGCACGGAGGAATCGCCCAGCACCCCGCTTCGCGTCAGAAACGTGGAATACAACACGAGAACAAAGGTGATGATGGCAAGGACGTAGTTCGTCATCACCAGGCCTTTCGTGCGTTTCTGCACCAGCATCGAATGCACGAGAGCCGTGCAGACGATCCAGGGAAGAAGGGAGGAGTTTTCCACGGGGTCCCATCCCCACCAGCCGCCCCAGCCCAGGGTTTCATACGCCCAATAGCCGCCCAGCATGATGCCCGCACCGAGAACCATGGAGCCCGCCAGCACCCAGGGAAACGCCCGCGTGACCCATTCCTGGTGCTGCTTCTTTATCAACGCTCCCACAGCCCATGCAAAGGGAACCGAAACCGCCGCAAAGCCGGCAAAAAGCACCGGCGGATGAATCTGCATCCAGAAATTCTGAAGGAGCGGATTCAGACCCCTACCGTCGGCGGGAATGACCGCGGCATCGATATGGGCGAAGGGGTTCTTGGTAATTATGAGGAGGAGAAGGAAGCTACCGATGAGAGTAAAAATCGGCATAACTTCTTTTTCATAGCCGTGCTTTTCGGTGTACGGCATGAGCACAACGCCGATCAAAATGGTCATGAGTGCCCACAGGAGAAAACTGCCCTCCTGCCCGGCGTAGAACGTGGACATCAACAACCCCATCGGCAGGTCCCGGGAGCTGTATGACCAGACGTAGTGAAATTGAAACTGGTGCTTGACAATGAGGATCAGGAGCGCCGCAGATGCGACCATGACACTGACGGCCATCACGTGGTATCCGCCGCGACCAAGTTTTATGCTGTCCGTTTTGGTAAACGAACGCAGGTAGGCATAAACGGCCACGACGGAAGCGATAAAGCCGGTAATAATCGCCGCTCGCCCGAGGGTGCCTATAAAATCATACATATGTATGTCCTTTCGTTACAGGTGGGGAAGTGAAATCACGTGCCCGATTGCGCCGGAGGGGTTGTCTCTTCGTACTTGCTGGGGCACTTGGTCAGTACGTAGGTTGCCTCGAAGTGGTCGTTCTTGAAGCGTCCCTTGGCAACGATACTTGTCGCGATTTCGAAATTATTCGGCTTGGGGCCGTGCAGGGTCACCAGCGCGGTTTCCCCGTTGTCGTCCCGCATGTAGAACTTGAAGGTATTGTTGGCGGGATCGTATTCGCTTCCTTTTTCCTGGACCCATTCGCCTTTGACCTGGACTATTTTGCCCATGCGTTTGGCTTCTGCCAGGTTGGCGTATTGCACGGATTCAGTCATGAGACTGACCCCGGCAACAACGAGGAATACGATGATAATTATTCCTCCGATGATGTATCTCGGTTTCATATCTATCTCCGTTTACCGTTGTTCTTCGATTTTACTCAGTTTTCTATCCAGTCGAAACAGGTAGAAAAAGAAGCCTGCCCAGATGACCACGACGATCACCAGGACAACATACAACGAGTTCTCGCTTAAAAAATCATACATGGCAATATCCGGAATCGATGAATATTCATGATTTCAATCTATCACTTCCCCCGTGTAGAATCAAGCCTCAAAGTCGGTGCGCACAAGCAGGCGCGACACGCGATTTCGCACGTTCATCAGCCACGCAAACAACACGATGAACCCCGCCAGCAACGAGTACAGGATGACGCGCATGACGGCGTTGAGACCACCCGCGCTCATGACTGGACCGCCCGAGGTGTCATCCGCGGAACCGGGATGCAGACCGGGCAGGATGCGCGGCATGATGAAGATGAAGAACGGAACGGTTACGAAGGCGAGAATCGTGTACACGGCCGACAGGCGCGCGCGCTTTTCCTCCACTTCGATGGCCGATCGCAGTGCGAAAAACGCACCGTAGATAAGCAGGAGTACGAAAATCGACGTCTCCCGCGGATCCCAGTTCCAGAACGATCCCCAGTTGAACTTCGCCCAGATGGAACCTGTTACCGTCGCCAGCAGGCAGAAGAGCAATCCCAACCCGGCGGCGTTGGCCGATTTCATGTCATCCTCGAGATCGTGTTTGCGCAGGTACGCGATGCCGTACCACATCGAGACCAGGAATGCGATGACGGTCATCCAGGCCATGGGCACGTGGAAAAAGATGATCCGCGCCCGCTCTTCCAGCCCTGGAATATAGGGCAGGGTCAAACCGGGATCCACGTCCACTACCTGGCAAATCCGCACCCCGTGACGCTCTTCGTCGTAACGGGCTTCCACGAGCAGCGACTGTGCCTGGTCGAATCCCTCGGGCTTCGAAGGAACGTAAAACGTCGCCGTCCTTCCTCCGCCGTCCGTACCCTGGAACACGAACATTCCTTCTTCCCGGTCGAACTCCGCGGGTTGGCTGTGATCAATATTAATCTTGACCTGGATTTCTCCAGGGGCATTCACTTGCTTGAGGTACGCGAGGTCAGCCAGGTTTCCGGCGATGGGAAGAACGATTCCGACCGCACTCCAGAACGCGATCCACACGAGTAACAGGTATTTCCACCACGATGATGTGCTTTTCATTTAGTCTTTCCAGACATAATCAAACAACATGTACGACGCCGTAACAACCACGACGATATAAGCGCCCAGGATCTGGAGGTTCGGCCAGGCTGCATCCCAGACGTTGTCTTCAACGGCCAGCTTCGTGGCGTCGATGCCGGCCATGAGCAACGGTAGTAAAATCGGAAACGAGAGCACGGGAAACAACGTTCCCTTCGAACTCGCCTTGGCGATGATGGCGGCGATGATGGTCGTGGAAGCCGCCAGCCCGAGCGATCCGAGGAAGATCACCAGCCAGAATAAACCCGGCTGGTTGATGACAAACTGATCCATGGTCAGGAGATAAAGGACCACGATCACGATGTTGAGCAGGATCACCAGAACCACGTTGAAGAGGAGCTTCCCGAAATACACGCCCAACGGACCGGCGCACAGCTGGAGCGTGAAGGTCGTCCCCCGTTCCTCTTCCGAAACGAAGGACCGGCTCAACCCCGACATGGCGGCGAAAAACATCACCACCCACAGGATGCCTGCCTGGGCGGAGGAAGAAATCACTTCTCCCGCCAGGGAGAACATGATGACCGCGAGGGTCGTGATCACGAACATCAACAGGGCGTTTACGGCATACCGCGTTCGGACCTCGGAACGAACGTCTTTCAGAAAGATCGCCCAGACGGCGCGCATAGTCTTCATCGCCCACCCTCCGAAACCGCGCCGGTCGTCACATCGAGGAGACGGTCGCACCGAGCGATGTCCGAGGCGTCATTGGTCGCGACCAGCACACATCCATGCTTCCGCTGTTCCTCAATCAGCGAATAGACCACTTCGATACCATCCTTGTCCAAGTTGGTGGTCGGTTCATCCAGGAACAGGAACGGAGGGTGATGGAGAATGGCGAAGATGAGCTTGAGGCGCTGTTTCATGCCGCTGGAATAATTGTGCACAACGTCCCGTCGCTCCGGCGACAGGCCGACCCGCTCCAGCAGCCCCCGGGCCTTATCGGCGTCGAACGGCAGTCCCCGCACCTCCGAAAAGAAGCGGATGTTCTCCAAAGCGGTGAACTCCTCGTAGAGCATCAGGTAGGGCGCTGCATATCCCATGATGTCGATGATTTTTTCATGGTCGATGACGGCGCCGTCCACGTGGAATGCCACCGAACCGGAATTCGGAGTCAGTACCCCGGCCAGGATGCGCAACAGGGTGGATTTCCCGGAGCCGTTTTTTCCCGTAATTCCGAACACTTCGCCATTCTCCACGGTGAACGTCAGGTCGCGAAATATCTTACGGCGATTGAACTGCTTGCTCAATTCCGTGGCGGACAGCTCTACGTGTTTAATGGCATCAGTCATGGACGCAAGTGAACGAATGGATCGAAAAGAATCGACGAAATCCCGTCCCGCGTATCATCGGCGATCGACCACGGCGAATTTCCCATACTCGGTTCGTCCCTTGTAGCTGACGGTATAGAAATACACGCCCGGCGGGATCGCTCTCCCGTTGGACAGGCGGCCATTCCAGGTCACCGTCCAGCAACCGCCGATCTTCTGGACCCGCAGATTCTGCCGGTACACGGCCTCCATGGCCGGCGTGAAGACGGCAAGATCGACACGTGGCGGGACCTTGTCGCCGATGCGGAATGTCAGGAGGTCGTTGTATGCCGGGCGATACGGGTTCGGATATACGCCGGTTTCACAGACGCCCCCGACCGCGCCGCTGAGAACGGCAACGTAACAGAAGGTATTCTCTTCGCTTCCGACCAGTTTGTACCCCCAGCCGTTCGTCAACTGGCGGTACGAGTCGTCGTAGCCTTCGGTCCTGACATCAAGCGTGTACTGGGCGGGGACGTTCAGTTTCTGCAGGGAATAGTCGGGGTGAGCGTTC
>JALUUP010000429.1 GCA_027021285.1 Bacteroidota bacterium
GACAATGGAGCCGGCCAATGTCGCGGTGTAGGCGGGAAGCGGCAGTTCAGCCGGCCCCCGCACCACGTTGCCGGCGGCGGTGAACTGGGAGCCGTGACAGGGGCAGGTAAAGAGACCGGCGGTGAACTCGCCGACCATGCAGCCGTTGTGCGTGCATTCCATGGCCACCGCGCGCACCGCGCTTTCCGATTCCCGGACGATGGACATGGGGTAGAAGCCGGGAAGGACGTTCTGGATGCCGGGCGCGATCGCGTTGCCGATCTTCACGGCGTCGCCGGCGTTTTGCAACGCGGAGAACCGGGGATCGTTGATGTCCAGTTTCAGTGTTCCCGCCAGTGACGGCGAAAGCAGCGAGCGGCCAGTCAATTCAACGTCGATGGCCAGGAGCCCCGCAGCACTCGCCAGGATTGATCGAAGGGCTTTTCTTCTATTCATGGATGCTTCGTTCCTTTCGGGTTGTGCATGTTGGCTGATAAAGATTACAAAAATCCTTTTGCGCGTCCAAAGCCGCGCGGTTCTCCCTACCAGGTCACAACAACGGAATTCGCCGTATCGTTGCTTCCCATGACTTTTTCTGATAGTTTATAGTCTGTTTATTCGCCCAGCTTGAACCAGAGTCGATATGAAAATGCATCTTTCCGGTTACGTTCCATCCCTTTTCTGGCGAATCGTGCCCATGCTGGCAATCGCCGCCACCCTGCAGTACGCGGCGTCCGCCCAGGCTGTCAATCCACGCGTTGCCAGCGACTCCATCGCCTTCATCTACTTTTGCCCCGATACCGTGGACCTGGTGTTCGATCCAGACAGCGGAAGGTATGGAAACGAGCCGTTTTCGCTGCAAGTACTCATCCAGAATACCGGCGCCGTGCTTCTCGACAGCATCTACGGGATCTGCGTGTACGACTGGCGCCTGGTGTCGCCCACGGGGTTGTACACGAGCATGGAGCCTCCCGGTATTCTTCCGTCAGGCATCGCGACCCTGACCTGGAAAGATTTCACCGTGCGACCCGGCGCGTTCCCCAACGGCGACACGCTGCAGTTCGACATGTACATCTACGGTCCCAAGATCGATACAATATACTGCCCGATCGTCGTCCGCATCGGGCCCTGGGGCGGACACCTCGCAACCACGTGCGACGGGCCGTCACGGCTGCTGAAAAAGCCTTACGGCTACGATCCCAACCCGTTCCGCGTGTCGATGGTCGTGACCGACACGAGCGTGGGAACGGCGCGGAATCCGCGGGCCACCATTCTCCTCCCGCCCGGAGCCTATCTCGCGCCCGGAGAGACCGCGACGAAGGCGTTCGCCGACAGCGTTCTGGCCCCGGGCGACGTCGATTCGGTCGCGTGGTACGTGTACGCGGAGTTGAGCAGCACGGAACGCGAGCTTGACATTCGTTTCGACGCTTTCGCGGACAACGCCGCCCACGTCGAATGCTCGCGCATCGTCCGCGTTCCGCCGCTCAACCCGCCCCTGCTGTCGCTCGACTGCCAGGCCCCGGACAAATTGACGGCGGGCGATACCACGTACGTGGAGAACCCGTTCATCGTTCGGACGTCGATCGCCAACCGTGGCAACATGCCCGCCGATTCCATCACGGCGGTGCTCCTCCTCCCTCCCGGTCTGCACATCGTGGATACGCTGCCCGCGTGGCGTTCCGCCCAGCCCGATTCCCTCGGCGGCACGGATTCCGCCTGGGTGCAGTGGCTGGTGCGCGCCGACCGCCGGTTCCAGGAGGATTTCGACCTCGTCAGGATCCGCGTCGCGTCGCGGCAGACGGATACCGTGGAATGCACGCGCTACATCGTCGTTCCACCCATCATCCTCCAGGGCGATAAATCGATCGCGATCATTCATCCCGACGACAAGGACCTCTGGGCCAGGAGTTCCGACCAGAACGTCCAGTGGACCTCGGAACACGTGCGCAAGGCCCGGATCGATTACTCGTACGATGGCGCGATCTGGTTCAACATCAAGGACGACCTCGACTCCACCGAGACGGTCGTGCCATGGCGCCTTCCCGACAAGGCATCGCGTTCCGTGTACCTCCGCGTCGTGGACAAGGAAACACCGACGATTTTCGCCATGAAGACGTTCCGCATCCGTGAGCGCGTTACGCTGTCGCTGTCCCCGGACACCGTCCACATGGGCGTGTTTCCCGGTGCGGACGGACGGGACACGCTCCTTTCCATCACGCTGTCCCCGGATACGGCAGTAGGCTGGCAAATCATCGCCGGCGATCCCGCCGTGACCCGCGTCCCGCCCACCGGTGCTGGAAGCGCCGAGGTGCGCATCGGCATCGATCCGAGTTCGTTGAGCAAGGGCAGGCACATCGTGCGGGCCACTGTTGACGCGAACGCGGCCAACGGCGAGCAGGACGTCTTCCTGATCGCGGAGGTGGGACCGGAGATCACGCTCCGGGTCTTTCCGATCAACCTGACGTTCTCCGCCTACCAGGACGACACGCTCCCCCGGTTCGACCGGCTCCAGGTAACCTCGATGGGCGCAGACAGCATTCCGTGGCGGGTGGGGACGGATGTACCGTGGCTGAACCTCGAACCGAAACAGGGATTCACTCCAACGGTTGTCACCGTGCGACCGAAGACGACCGGCCTGTCCCGCGGGAACCACAACGGCGCGATCCTGTTCGACGCCTATACCAGCAACTCGCCCATCCGCATCCCGGTGCTGTACACGATCATCAAGTACCCCGAGCTGGCCTTGTCCATCGACACGGTGAAGTTCATGGCGGTCGTGAACAAGAGCCTGCCGCGCCCCGTCAGCGTACGCGTCACCAACACGGGCGACGGGCAATTCACGTTCACCATTTCGGATACCATTCCGTGGCTGAACGTGACCCCGACAACGGGTTCCGCGAACACCAACGTGCTCCTGGCGCCGGTGACGACAAACCTGCAGCCAGGGTACTACTACGGTTCGCTTCTCTTCCAGGGCGAATTCCGCAATTCCCCGTTCTACCTCCCGATCGTCTATCGTGTTGTGACATCGCTGGACGCCAGGAAACTCCCCACGCCGGGATCCGTCCATCTTGAAAACGCGTACCCCAACCCGTTCTCCGCCGTGCTCGTCGTACCGGTCACCGTCAGCCCGGGCAAACCACGCCCGGTCGTGATTCGCATCTACGACATGCTGGGGCGGGTGAAGGCTACGTTGCACTCCGGCGACCTTGAGCCCGGCAGACACATGTTCACGCTGGAGGCATCCGGCCTGCCGGCAGGCAACTACATCTTGCGCATGGAAACAGCCCGTGGACATACCAGTCGCCTGATTCATCGAACAACGGGCCTCTGACCACGGCCGACGGACCACGGACGACAGACCACGGACGACAGACCACGGACGACGGCCGACAGACGACGGACGACGAACCACAGACCACGCATGCGAGGACCTGGGACTTGGGACTGTGAGCCTGAGTTTTCGAATTAACGGATACCAACATTCCACCAGCCACGTAGTAGTGAGCGAATCACTACCCCATACTCAACCTGAAATCGATAACCTCGTCAATAACCTCGTCAATAGAGGGTGACAAGAGGGTTTCCTTTGTTGACATTGCCTCAATTCTTGGTTATGTTGGGGCAACACGGTGTTTCAGGAACGCAGCATGTCAATGTTTCTTCACGTTCGGCGCTACACGGTATTCGTTGGCCTCCTTGGCCTGTTCTCGTTCGGAGCTCTCTTTCCCGGTTCCGCCGGGGCCCAGGTCGATTCCACGCTCGAGCTGCGTTTCAAGCGCGTTGATCCCTCACAGTACCCGCTGATTCGCTGTTACATTCAGCTCAGGCTGGGTCAGCGACTCCGATACGACATCACGAAGGGGAACTTCACCATTTTCGAGAACGGCGAGCTGATGCGGATCATTCGTCTGACCTGCCCGGATCCCCAGGAAATCGACCCCATATCTGTAGCGCTGGTGCTGGACCGGAGCTGGAGCATGAAAAGCCTTGGACGCATGGACAGCGCCCGCTCGGCTCTGCACACCTTCATCGACTTGTTGAGCTGCTATCCCAAGGGCTGCGACGAGGCGGCCCTGATCAGTTTCGCACGCGACGCGACCGTGGATCAACCGTTCACCTCGGACAAGGCGGCGCTCCATCGCGCCATCGACAACGTCAAGTTCGGAAGCTACACCAACGTGTGGGACGCCGTTCTTCTCGCGGTTCAACTGACCGCCCAGCGCTCGTCGAAATTGAAGGCCATCATCGTGCTCACGGACGGCGAGCACAACGTCGTTCCCATCGACGCCAAGAAGTCCGCGGCTCTCAGCGCGGCCAGGGCGGCCGGCATCCCGATATTCACCATCGGCCTGCAACTGCGGCGACCCCGCGCCCGCGCCGATCTCCGCGAGCTCGCCGATGCCACAAACGGCAAGTTCTTCGACGCGGTTTCGCCGGCGGACCTGCTGGAAATCTACCTCAAGATTTCCGAAATCCTCAACCAGGACGAGCTGGATTGCATCCTGGAATATGAGACCTATCCCTGCCAGGATGGAACAATGCGGAGAGTGAAGATCATCGCCGACGCCTTCGGCCGGATCGATTCGGCTTTCCAGACCTACTTCGCGCCTGCCGACTCCGGAACCTATACCTCCATCGGACTTCGTCTTCCTTCCATGCAAGTGAGCGGACGCGACACCTTCCAGGTGCCCGTGTTCCTGGAAAATTTCATCCCCGACACCGCCTTCAAGGGATTCGATGCACTCGTGCGCTTCGACCGGACGAAATTGGAACTGCTCGGGGTCAGTGTCGCTGGCACCATCAGCGAAGGGTTGAACGTCACGACCCGCGACGTGCCGGAGGGAGTGCGCGTGTCTGCCGACGGTTTCCTCACGCCCATGCCGAACTCCGGTATTCTCTTCAATCTGCGGTTTACCGCGCGAGACTTCCCGGACGATCTCCAGGCCGTAGTTTCCATCGGCGAGCTGACGTTCAGGAACAGGTGCCTCAAACCCTTCCCGAAAGACGGCATCATCGACATTCTATCGCGCCGGACAGCATTCAGTCTCGTGTGTTCCGTACCGGATTCCATCCACTGGGATGCCGGAGCGGGAGCATTCGTCCCCAACCCGTTCCAGGTTTCGGTCAACGTCACCAACACCGGCCCGCGTGAATTCGGACACGTCCGCGCCATTCTCCGGCTTTCCACGGGCGCGACGATCGAAGGCACCCGGTCCGACACACTGGAATTGACGCCCAGTATCCTGACGCGAAACCAGGGCGGAACCGCCGCCTGGACCGTCCGCGTGCTTCCCACCGCGCCCGACACTCTTTCCGGATGTGTCATCGTGCAAACCGACCGGACCCCTGATGACACGTGCTGCTTCCGGATTCCCGCGCCGCGGCGGGGACCCGTCCTCAACCTGCTCTGTTCCGCGCCCGACACGATTTTCTACACCGGCGACGGGTACACCCCCCGACCCATCCCGGTCAGCATCACGGTGGTCAACACGGGCGACACACCCGCTTATCCGGTCAACGTATCACTGTCCCAGACGGAATTCCTTCGACTGGGGCGACAGGAGAGAAGTTTCAAGCCGGTGGAGCCCTCCCGCCTGAACCCTGGCGACACGGGCCGGGCCGTATTCTTCCTTCGCGCCACCGGCCGCCTGCAGCCGGGTGTGGACACCATTCGCATGGTCGTCACGGCGCAAGGATACGGGCCTCTCCACTGCGAGCGAATCGTGGTCATTATGCCCGCCTTCCTTCCCGAGCTGGCTGTCACGTGCACCATGCCGGACACGATTCGCTTCAACAACATTACCGGGAAATACGAGCCCGATCCGTTTGCTTTCACGGCGCGCATCGTCAACACCGGGAGCATTCCCGTTACGGAAGTAAGGGCGGTCTTCTCCTACCACGCGGGATTGACCCTGGATTCCGGAGAAACACCGGTGAAGGCCATCCCGGGCGGGACGCTCCTCCCCGGCGGGCGGGCGGACCTGGCATGGATGGTACGGGCCGTCCCGCACTCACAGCCTTCCCTCGACACCGGGTCCGTGTTCGTCAGCGGAAAAGGCGGTATCGGAGAAGCATTCGCGGAATGCTCCGCCACGACGAACGTCGGTGTTCAGCGCCTGCCCGTCTTATCGATCCGATGCTCCGCGCCCGACTCGCTGCAATACGTGGACAGTGTTTATGCGCCCGATCCGTTTCGTTACACCGTGACCGTCACGAACACCGGCTCCGTACCGGCCTTCGACGTCTCGGGCATCGTTCTGCTGCCCCCGGATATCCTCCTGGCGCGGGGCGAGCAGACCAAACAATCCGCCGCTTCCAACCCGCTGATGCCGGGGGCGAGCGCGACCTTCGGGTGGAATCTTTCACCGCGAGACCGAGCTTCCGGCGGCCGTGTCGGCATCTGCGCCCAGGTCAGCACCCGGAACCTGGAAGCGACGACATGCTGCGACAGCGTGTACATTCCCCCGGTATCCAAAGCGTTCCTGGCTCTCGAATGCTCGTCTCTCGATTCCGTCTCGGCCGACCTCGACAACAACAGGTACGTGCCGGAATCTTTCCCTGTTGTCGCGCGCATCCGGAACACGGGCAACCGCACGGCGCGGAACGTCTCCGCCACGTTGATCCCGGTCCAGGGCGTGTCGGTCGCCGATCCGACGACGCAAAGAGCTTCGCCGCCCGATCTCGGTCCGGGCGAGGAGACACGGATCACCTGGACCCTCCGCCCGCGCCCGCGTTCCAGCGGCGGAACGCTCTCGTTCACCCTCCTGGTCAACAGTTCGGACACGAGACAGACCCAGTGTTCCCTGCCTGTTTACGTACCCGCGTTGCCTGCCTCGAAGTTGAGCCTCGACTGCGCTGCTCCCGACACGATCGCTTTCGATCACGCGCGGGGAGTTTACGATCCAAACCCGTTCACGGTCTCCGTCCGGGTGCGTAACCTTTCGGTCACAACGGCCCGGGCGGTTGCCGTTTCCTGCGCCGTTGGTCCCGGCCTTGCCCTCGCGGACGGTGAACTGCAAACGAAACCGGTTATTCCATCGGTTCTGGCCACGGGCGAAGAAGGAGAAACGTCGTTCGAAGTGTACGCGCTGCGAAAGGATTCCACGGAAGAGCGCTGGATCCGTTTCTTCGGCCGGGCCTACAACGCTCCGGAAGTCGAATGCCGCGCCGCGACCGTGGTCGTTGGCGCGCCGCGGACAGCGGTGCTGAGCCTGCCGGAAAACGTCCTCATCGGTTACGAGCAAAAAGTCCCGGTTCCCGTTTTCATCGATAACACGGCGGGGAAAGACATCACCAGCTTCGACATCAGGTTGGCGTTCGATCCCGCTGCGATCGGCTTCGTGGATGCGTTCACCACCGGCACGCTTTCCGACAAATGGCTGAACATGCGCTGGCGAAACGCCGGTGAAGGCCTGGTGGACATCTCCGCGTCCTCCTCGGTTCCCCTGCAGGGCAGCGGGCCCCTGTTGTACATAACATTCGAAGGACGCTACGCGGGCGAAGAGAACACTCTCTCCGTTAAACAAACGCCCGTTCAATTCCGCCGCGCGGAACTCGCGGAAGGACAGGTCAGGACAACGACCGTGGATGGAACGATTACGACCACCGGCGTCTGCCTCGTTCCCTTACAGGGCGGAAGCGCGCTCCTGCAGAACCGGCCGAACCCGTTCAACCCGTCCACCACCATCCCCTTCGTTATCACCCTGCCGGGACACGTCACGCTGAAAATCTACGACCGCCTGGGGCGCCT
>JALUUP010000430.1 GCA_027021285.1 Bacteroidota bacterium
CCAGAACAGGCGTTTCGCCACGGGCCACGATGGTCGCGCTCATGGAGGAATACGGCATGGCGCCCGCCCGCAGCGCGTAAGGACTGCGTGGATCATCCAGCACGAATTCCCGCATGTAGTCGTTGTACACGAAGCCCAGGTCGGGGCTGGCTACTTTTGCCCCGAAGAAATAGTTGACGCTCTGGCTCAGCCCCACCACCATGCCGTCGCGATCCACGATGGAAAGATGTGTGGTTTCACCCGCACCGGTTACGCCATCCCGTTCGAGAAGACGGAAGAGGTAGTCCTTGTCGAGGCGCTCGTCAACCTCGCGCCGGTACCGTGCCAGGTCCGTGACCGGATGTTCCTTCCTGGCCCGGTGCCCTGCCTGCAGGGCGCGGGCAAGGGCGATATCCCAGGCCACTGTTCCCGGCAACGTTTCCTCCGGCGACGTGTGCTCCAGCAGGTTGAGAATGGCCAGCACCGTCCAGCCACCGTAGGGCGGCGGCAGCGTGTGAACGTTCCATCCTCGGCACGTGGACGAAAGAGCGGGAACCACGGCGGGATCGGGCAGCGATTCGAGATCATCCAGCGTGATCCAGCCCCCGTGCGATTGCATATCGTGCGCAATAAGCCGGGCCAGGTCGCCGTGGTAGAAATCATCCGGTCCGGCTTCTGCCAGGTGGCGGAGCGTGCGGGCAAGCACGGGTTGCTTAAAAATGAAGCCGGCGGGCGGAATGGAATCCCCGGGCAGGAACAGCGCCGCCGTGGCAGAGTCCCGTCGCAGTTCGGCGGCGGAGACTTCGAGACTGCGCCGCCGGTACGGACCGAGGGGAAATCCCTGCTCGGCGTAGCGGATGGCTGGAGCGAGCACTTGCTTCCATGAAACGGCGCCGCTCCCGTAATGCTTCCAGGCGAACGCCAGCGTCTTTACCGTCGTGGGCACGGTGGAGCCCCGCCTTCCACGGAGCGAAGCGTAGGTCGTTATGGTGTCCGGTGTGGCGGCGGGCGCGAACGATGTGCCGTTGATGACCAGCGGTTCCCGGCCAGGATTCTGGAACAGGATCACCGTCTGGCCGCCCAGACCGGAGCCCGCGGGCTCGGTCACTCCCAGGGCGAAGGCGGCGGCCACGGCGGCGTCGATGGCGTTGCCCCCATTGCGCAGGATTTCCCGTCCCGCATCGGCGGCTTCTGGCGTCGCGGCCGCGACCACGCCGCGGGAAACATCGCCGGCCCGCCGATCCGTTTTACCGCACGAGGATAAGGCCAGGCAAACCGAGAAGACGAAAAGAACGGTTACGGAAGAGCTGCGTTTCGGGTGCAAGAGGGTCATGGCTGAATGCGCTGTAAAAGGAGTCTTTTCAAACGCTGCAATTTCGCAATGCAGCGCTGGATTGTCAACTGCCGGTCTTCCGACGCCGCGTGATCGAAATCACGGCCTTTTTCATATCGAGTATCGTTCGATCATCCACTCGGGAATCACGGCCGCGCGCCCCGTCTTCACGTCGATCATGGTGTAATGAAACGTCCCGTTGCAGGACACCTTCCCGTTCCCCTTCTTCACGATCTCGAACCCGACACGAACGCCGCGCGTTTCGATTTCTTCCATCCAGGTTCGAACCAGGAAGTACTCTCCCAACCGCAGCGGACGCTTGAATTC
>JALUUP010000431.1 GCA_027021285.1 Bacteroidota bacterium
GTTTCTCTGGAAAAGCATCGCGTACGGCCCCGTTTTCTCGCGCAGGCTTGGATACAGTCTCGGCCTCAATATTCTACCGGCCGGGCGTAAGGTGTGCAACTTCAATTGCGTGTATTGTGAATGCGGCTTGAACGATCCGACGGGAAAGAAAGTCCCCCTGCCCACGGTGCAGGAATTCACGCGGGAACTCGAAGAACGGCTCCGGGAAATGAAACGTGAAGGAAGGCGGATCGATACCCTGACATTCGCCGGCAATGGCGAACCTACGCTCCATCCGCATTTCAAACGCATCATCGAAACAGCGTTACGATTGCGAGACGACTACTATCCCCAGGCGGCCGTTGCCGTGCTTTCGGACGCCGCAACATTGCATCACGAACATGTGCTCGAAGCACTCCTGATGGTGGACAAACCGATCATGAAGATCGACGCCGGCAGCGAAGAGATGTTCCGGAAAATCGCCCAGCCGGTTACAAACATCACGCTCGCTGAAATCGTGGAGCGCATGACAGCGTTCGACGGCAAATTGATCATCCAGTCCCTTTTTTTCCGGGGCAACGCGGGAGGGGTCGAGATCGACAATACGACTTCCGACGAGATCTCAGGTATGATTGAGCATTACCGAAATGCATCGCCGGAACTCATCATGGTGTATTGCATCGACAGGGAACCGCCCTTTCCGGGTTTGGAGAAACTCCCGGAAAAGGAACTGATCCGGATTGCCGATACAATCCGAAAAGCCGGTTTCGACGTTGAGCACTTTGGTTGAATCAATTGGAATATCAACTGTATTGCAAACAATGAACAAGCCAAAGCAGGTCCCCAACATATTTCACTTCTCCTTGCTCTCGCATTTCACATTGCTGGCTGCCACTCTGGTTGTATGCTTTTTTGTCGTGCAGTACCTCTTCTCCCCGAGTATCCGGTACTTTCTGCGGCACGATCTCGCTATCCTCATCCCGGTTGTACTCTTTCTGCTCGGTGTGGCAGGTTTGATCGCCAGTACCCTGGCTCGAAGCATTGCGTATCCGCTCGTTCATCTCGTTAAAATCCTCGAAGAAGAAGCGCGATCAGGAGCTGCCACGGATCTCGGGTACGCGTCGAACATCGAGGAGATCAATGAGCTTGTACACGCACTGGAATCCAGTCGAGAATCATTTGCCGCGCTCCAAAACTCGTCGGTTGCTGTTATCGTGTGCAACCGCAACGGTATCATCCGGTACGCGAACTCCAGAGCGAAATCACTTTTCCGATGGCCGGTGAACCTGAATGAAAATCTCCTGGAACAATTTTCCTCGCTCTCCGATGCCGCGCGCATCCAGGCCGTGACGGGAAACAAGCAAATCCTCGGCGCGTTCAGCATACGCGGTATTGATTCCACCCTGTGGTGGTTCTACCCGTGGAAAAATCAACATATTTCAGAAGAGGGTTTCCTTGGTATCGGTGTAAAAGTACCGTAGCATCCAATGTTTCATGACATCTCTTCCGTCCTGCTTTTTGAAATGACCGCGAAATTGACGAATTTTTTTGACGCGGATTTTGAACATCACCCGCGTACAATATCATGCGACGGTGTATGCCGTCATTTATTCGCCATCGTTTTTTCGGAAACTCATCCCATCCACGTATGCTGCACCCGGAACATACGACTTTCGACGTGCTCCAACTTCCGATGACGAGCACAATCGCAGGAGAAATTACATGCAACGTATTTTAGTCACGGGCGCCCTGGGCCAGATCGGATCTGACCTGACCGAAGCGCTCCGAGCCCGATACGGCACGAATAACGTTATCGCCACCGACATTGCCGACCCCAACCGGGATGTCCTCGACGCCGGACCGTATCAATTCGTGGATTGCCTTTTCGTTGATCAAATTGCCGAAGTGGTCAGGAAACATGGCATTGACACGATCTACCACCTTGCCGCGATCCTTTCCGCAAAAGCAGAAGGGAATCCACAGCTTGCCTGGAACGTCAACATGAACGGCTTGTTCAACGTCCTGGAAGTCGCGCGGGAGTACCAGTGCAGCGTCTTCACACCCAGCTCGATCGGGGCTTTTGGGCCAGGAACACCAAAGGAACGAACACCCCAGGACACGATTCAACGACCGGAGACCATGTATGGCGTCACAAAGGTATCGGGCGAGCTTCTGTGCGATTATTACTTCCTCAAGTACGGCGTCGATACGAGAGGTGTTCGGTATCCCGGTATCATATCGTACAAGACGCTGCCCGGAGGAGGCACAACCGACTATGCGGTTGCGATCTATTACGAAGCGGTCAAGCGGAGGCGATACACGTGCTACCTGGCCGAAGAAACGCGCCTTGACATGATGTACATGCCGGATGCCATCAAGGCGGCCATCGATCTCATGGAAGCGGATGCATCGCGACTCAAACACCGGAACGCCTTCAACGTCACCGCGATGAGTATCACCCCGGATGACATCGCAGCTTCGCTCCGGAAGATTATCCCGGATTTCATCATGGAATACGATGTCGATCCCGTGCGCCAGGCTATCGCTGATTCGTGGCCCGACAGTCTTGACGATAGCGCGGCGAGAGAGGAATGGGATTGGTCCCCAACGTTTACGCTCGATGCCATGACACGGGACATGGTCGAAAAACTTCGACTGAAACTCCAGCCATCGGAAACCGTGAATCAATAGTTCTTTCTACAAATTACATCGACAAAGATCAGGAGCCTCATATGCCGGTAACACGATTGCAACCAGTTTTAATCGAAAAACTGAACGATCTGGAAGCAAAAGGAACTCTTAAAGGAGACGAGCTTGTCGTCACCGGAGTCAAGCCCGCCGGAGGCGAGAAAGGCCCGCGATATTTCATCGAAGGTTTCGGCGACAAGGAGTTCCTTCGAATGAACTCGAATTCCTATCTCGGGATGTCACTTCGAAAAGAAGTCATTACCGCCGAGGAGGAAACAGCCCGGGAGTTCGGTGCAGGGCCGGGTGCGGTTCGATTTATCAGCGGTACATATAAACACCACGTGACATTGGAAAAGAGATTGGCCGCATTTCACAAGCGTGAAGCGGCGATGATTTTCAGCTCGGCGTATGCCACCGTGATGGGAACGTTAGTGCCGCTTATCGACAAGGAGACCATCGTCATCAGCGATGCGTTGAATCACAACTGCATCATCAATGCCATCCGTCTCTCCCGCCCGGCTGAAAAGGAAATCTACGCACACCTCGACATGAACGACCTGGAGCAAAAAATCCTCGAAGCAAGGGGCAAGGGGCGAAGACTTCTCGTTATCACGGACGGCATTTTCAGCATGCGAGGCGATTACGCGCCGCTGGACGCGATCAGCGAATTGGCGAAAAAGTACAACGATGAATTCGATGAAGGCATTATCACCATTGTCGATGACAGCCACGGCATTGGCGCGTTTGGCGAAACCGGGCGGGGAACAGAGGAATATACCGGCGCCACAGGTGTGGACATACTCATCGCCACACTGGGCAAGGCGTTAGGGGTCAACGGCGGTTACGTCACGACCAACGCAACGATCATATCCTACTTGAGAGAATCATCCCCGTTCTACATCTATTCAAATCCCATTACCCAGGCGGAAGCGAACGCCGCCATGAAAGCGCTGGAAATACTGAACAGCGAGACGGGGCGTGCGCTTCTCCAAAAAATGCGCGCTCTTACGAAACGTTTCGAAAAGGGTCTGGTTGAACTCGGATACGAGATTATCGAGAGCGATCATCCCGTGGTTCCCCTGATGATCAGGGATACGCAACGCACCGCCGCCTGTGTCCGCTTTCTGACCGAGAACGGCATCCTGGCAACCGGTCTCAACTACCCGGTCGTCCCACAGGGGGACGAAGAGATACGCTTCCAGGTATCAGCCGATCACACGGAGTACGACATCGACTATACCCTGGACGTATTGAGGCGTTTCAAAGAACAGACATAAAAATAACCCGGACGTTTGCTTTCATGTTGCAAAGCATTCATCCGGGAAAGGCCGTCACAACCGGCTTCATCCTCGCAGGTGGAGCCGGTTTCATTTTTGTCATGTCACCATTTTAAGCCAAAATTCATCCGCAATGCGGGCTCAAAACCGTCGCCATAACTGTTGGCAATACCGTTTTCTGTCTCAGCTTTGCCGAAACTAAACTGGAGCACAAACACCGGTTCGATGAAATACTGGTTGTTCGACCACTTGAACCCCAGTTCTCCACCGACATTGACGAACGTAGCGCTGATGTTTTCCTTCCCCTTTTCCCACTGCCAGAACAGCAAGTCCACTGCTGGTCCCGCGAAGAGACCATCGGTCGCGTAACCGGGATACAGGTACCAGCGATACGATCCTCCTGCTCCAAGAGCCGAATTCTGGTCGCCGTCAATTTCACGACTGAGAAAATTCAAGCGGGCCGTAAAACTATTCTTGTGAGACAGTTTTTGCTCATACTGGATGTACGCGAAGCTGTGTATCAGACCCAGGGGGTTGATCGATACAGCGTTCAAATACGGCACATCTTCTTTGACTCCTTCGTCAGCAGGAGTCACTCCCGATAAAACCTTTGTGGAAACACGTGGCTGCGCATGCAACATCACTCCGGAAAAAAGTACAACAGCCAGGATGAAAGAACCTATTAACGCGGGTTTCATGATTCCCCCAAGAATGGTGACCGTTTGAAAAACAAGCAGGTATTATTTCCAGGCATAGCCCAGGTTCACCCCAAGACCGTAAGCCTGGTAAGTCAAGCCTGTTATCTTCATGAGGTTGAACGCGAGCCGAAAGATCGGTTCGATGACAAAACCATTCAGTATCCACTTGTAGGCGATTTCACCGCCCAGCGCGACGGATGTTCCACCTGAATAATCATTGAATATGCTGGACCCCTTCCACTGCCAAAACCCGAGGGATGCGTACGGACCTACACTCAATCCTTTCAGAGCTTTGTTTCCATCACCGACGTTCAGGTACCAGCGATACGAACCGCCGAAACCGAAGGCTACCCAGTCGCCGCCACTGAAAGTGAAATATGATCCAAAAAGCGTAAAGCTGTTGCTCTTCCCAACCTTATTCTCGTACGTCGCATTGAAAATACCGAAAGCCAGGCCCACCGGGTCGGCGCTGATAGCCTTGTTGTACTGGGCGGATACCGGCGCCGGAATGAAAAACGGTACCATCAAGCAAAACAATAACACCATTTGTAGAAAACGTTTCATGGCATCTCCTTGGTTTGTGAAAAAAAGGATTGTCTAACCTTTCAATATCATTCGTGAAATGACTATGCGTTGAATTTCACTCGTCCCTTCATAGATCTCGGTGATCTTGGCATCGCGCAGGTACCGCTCGACCTTGTACTCTCGTACGTAACCATATCCGCCATGGATCTGGATGGCTTCCAATGCGTTTTGCACCGCGGTTTCCGAAGCATACGCCTTGGCCATCGCCGCCAGCTTGATGTAATTCTCACCGGCATCCTTCTGGGCGGCTGCTTTCAACGTCAACAAGGTAGCAGCTTCCAACTTCATGGCCATATCGGCCAGCTTGAACTGGATCGCCTGGTGCTCCGCAATAGGAACACCGAACGCTTTCCGTTCCTTGGAATATGCTATGGAATCTTCAAGACTTGCTTCGGCAATACCCAGGGCCTGGGCAGCAATCCCGATGCGACCTCCGTTCAAGGTATCCATGGCAAAGTTAAATCCCTTGCCCACTTCCCACAGGACGTTCTCGTCGGGGACAAACGTGT
The DNA here is from genome assembly GCA_027021285.1 of Bacteroidota bacterium. Lineage (GTDB taxonomy): Bacteria > Bacteroidota > Ignavibacteria > SZUA-365 > JAADGX01 > JAADGX01. The sequence continues at coordinate 5,737 of JALUUP010000431.1, forward strand.
CTTGCAGGGTCACCGTGGCGGTATCGGAACTGCGAATACCAAGCTTATCTTCCTTGACTCCCTGGCTGACTCCTTCGTAGTCTTTCTCCACGATAAAAGCAGTAATACCCTTGTGCCCCTTTTCCGCGTCTGTCTGGGCCATGACAAGGTAGTAGTCCGCCGATATGGCATTCGTAATCCAGTTCTTTATCCCGTTCAAAACCCAGCCGCCATCCACTTTCTTGGCCTGCGTATGCTGCCTGGTCGCATCCGATCCCGCCTCGGGTTCGCTGAGACAAAACGCACCCAGTTTTTGACCGGATGCCAGCGGAGCAAGGTATTTTGTCTTTTGGTGTTCGGTTCCGTACCTATTCAGTCCATGACAAACGAGCGAGTTGTTCACGGACATGATCACCCCGACCGAGGCGTCAACCTTTGAGAGTTCGATGATAGCCAGTACGTAGCTGATTGTATCCAAACCTGCTCCCCCGTAATTCGGATCCACCATCATCCCCATGAATCCGAGTTCGCCAAGTTTCTTGATAATATCCGTTGGAAACTTTGCTTCGATGTCGCGTTCGATCGCTGTCGGCGCAATTTCCGCCTGGGCGAATTCCCGGGCGGTATCCCGGATCATTTTTTGTTCTTCTGTGAAAGTAAAATCCATATGATTCATCAACTGTTAATGGTAATCGAAAAAACCCTTGCCGGTTTTCCGTCCCAGGTATCCGCCGGCAACTTTCTGTCTCAATAATGGACAAGGTCTGTACTTGGGATCGCCGAATCCCTCATAAAGTACGTTTAGGATATCGAGGCAAACATCCAGGCCGATAAAATCCGCCAGGGTCAGTGGACCCATGGGATGTGCCATGCCCAGCTTCATGACCTCGTCGATGGCCTCCGCCGTCGCGACGCCTTCCATCAAGGCGTAAATCGCTTCGTTGATCATGGGCATGAGAACGCGGTTCGAAACGAACCCAGGGAAATCGCGCACTTCCACCGGAGCTTTGCCGAGTTTTTCGGCTAGCTCGACCACGGCCGCCACCGTGCCGTCGGATGTGGCAAGCCCGCGAACGACCTCAACCAGCTTCATGACCGGCACGGGATTGAAGAAATGCATACCGATAACTTTTTCGGCTCGCTTCGTGGCGGCGCCAAGAGCGGTGATGGAAATGGATGACGTGTTGGAAGCAAGAATGCACCCCTCGGGCGCATTCTCGTCAACGGTGTGAAAGATATCTTTCTTGAGATCGATGTTTTCATTTACCGCCTCGACGACGATATCCGCCGTTTTTACCGCTTCCGCCAAATCCGTCCTTGCCGTAATACGAGCAAGGGCAGCATTTTTTTCTTCCTCGGTCATTTTGCCTTTCTTGACCTGCCTGTCCATGTTCTTGGCGATGATTGCCAGGGCGCGATCGAGGAATTCCTGCTTGATATCAACCATTGATACGGAGTAACCCGTTTGAGCAAAGACATGGGTAATTCCGTTCCCCATCGTCCCTGCCCCGATAACTACGATAGAATTCATTGGAGTTCGTCAGTTTGTTGTGTATGGAAAAGGAAGGATGATCAGGCCGTTTCAACAATAACCGCGCTGGCTTCACCACCACCGATACACAGGGTCGCCAACCCGCGCCTGGCGTCGCGGCTCTTCATCGCGTACAACAACGTCACCAGGATACGCGCGCCACTGGCACCAATCGGATGACCGAGTGCAACCGCCCCGCCGTTGACGTTGACTTTATCAGGGTCGAGTCCGGCAAGTTGATTGGTGGCGAGCGCCACGACCGCGAAAGCCTCGTTGACTTCAAACAAGTCGATGTCGGCAACGGTAAGACCGACTTTGGAAGTGATGGCTTTTATCACGTCGGCGGGGGCTGTCGTGAACCACTCCGGCGCCTTTGCGAAGGATGCCTGCGTCACGATCTTCGCGATGGGTTGAATACCGTGCGCCTTCGCCCATTCCT
>JALUUP010000432.1 GCA_027021285.1 Bacteroidota bacterium
CCCATGACCCTGCAACACCGGATCATGCTCCAACGCAACCTGGTGTACACCGCGATGACCCGCGCCAGGCAGTTCCTGGTTTTCGTCGGTAACCGCTCCGCCCTGACCACAGCCATACGCAACACGCGTATAGCCCGCCGCTATACTTCGCTGGCCGAACAGTTAAAAACGGGGATTGGGTGGAAGAAAACACCCATTGCGGAAATGGCCAGGCGCCTTGACGAATCCGAACACTCCTGATCATTTTCTTCGACAAGGAGCGTCATTCTTATCTAATTGGTCTGGAATTATTTTCGCACTTTATCCTGATGAAATACGTTTTCACCATATTACTGTTGTGCCTTACTGTCGTTGCCGCGGCGCAACCGCAACGCCCGGCGATCGACGGCCGGTTCGACGAATGGACTTCCCTGCCGCCGACGTACGTGGACGAAAAAAACGACGGAGGGAATTCGGGCATCGACTTCGTTAATCTCACCATCCGTAACGACGAACGTTTTCTCTATCTCTCTTTCGACGTCGGGACGGAAATCGTCCTTCAACAGAACAATGATATCACGTTGTACATCGACGCGGACGGCTCGGCCTCCACGGGGTTTGTCAACGGCAAGATGGGCGCTGATATCGTATGGACGTTCGGGGCCAGGCAGGGAACGGCCTATGTCTCCTCGGGCACCGTGCCCCTGAAACCGGCTGACATCTACCTGGTTGCCGCGCCGACATTCAGTTCCGATCGTTTTGAGATTGCCATCGACCGGCAGGCCGAGATCAACGATAGCAACATCTTCGCGGGGAGTTTTATTCGCGTCGTGCTTGAAGATCGAAGCTCCGGCGGCGACCGGCTTCCCAATGAATACGTTCCGGTCAGGTACTCCTGGCGCGATGATCCGTACGATTCCATCCCCGCGATTCCTCTATCGAAGACGAATCAAACGTACGTCAGGTTGCTGAGCTGGAATGTTCGCAACGGTGGGTTCATGGACACGGACCGGCGCCCGGCATTCACCCGCATTTTGCAGGCCCTGCAACCGGAAATCCTGTGTTTCCAGGAATTGTTTGGAAAAACTGCCGCAGACGTCCAGCGATATATCCGGTCGATCCTGACACCGCCGACCGGCAGGGATTTTACCGCCTATAAGATCGATCAGGGAAACGTCCTGGCGACCTCCTACCCCGTGGAAGAAAAAACGCTTGTGCTTGATAATCACAGGTTGTCGGCATTCCTCCTCAGGGTGCACGATTCTCCCGTGCAACGGCTCCTCCTTGTGAATGCCCATCTACGGTGTTGCGGTGCGGACGACAAGCGCCAGCGGGAAGCGGATGCGTTCATTTCCTTTCTACGGAGGATACGAAACGGGACCGGTCCCTTCGTACTTCCGGCGAACACACCGATTCTCTTGGTTGGTGATATGAACCTCGTCGGTGATCGGCGCCAGTTGGAAACGCTGATAACAGGGGACATCTTCGACAATGCCGAATTCGGGCCCGATGCTTCACCCGATTGGGATGGCAGCGGTCTCGAGGACCTCAATCCCAGGCACGTGAACAGCTTGTTCACGTTCACGTGGCATAACGAGCCGAGCAATTACCTGCCAGGTCGATTGGATTACGTTCTCTACAGCG
>JALUUP010000433.1 GCA_027021285.1 Bacteroidota bacterium
ATGATCTTCACGATGGTGGACAGGGAATAGGTGTTGTTGACTTCCAGGATGAACTGCCCCAGGTCTGCGGAGTACTGGTTCCCGGAGTTGGGCTGCTGGTGAACCTGGACGACCTGGTCCGCGTCATCGTCCCACATGATCATGTCCAGGTTGACAACGGCGTAGATGCTGTCGTTCTTGTGCCTGGCCGCGTAATCTTTCGATCCCCGGAGCCCCAGTTCCTCCCCTCCGAACGTGATGAACTTAATGGTGCGGTAGAACTTGTAGCGGGAAAGAATACGGGATAATTCCAGCACGCCGGAAGTGCCGCTGCCGTTGTCGTCCGCTCCCGGTTTGGCCGGGCCGACGGAATCGAAATGCCCGCACACGATAACCTCGGATTCGATCTGCCCCGGCAATGTGCCGATAACGTTGAGCTTGTATGTCGTCGATGAGGCAGCCGTATCGTTTTCGAAGGCGGCCTGGAGACCGTTGGTGGTAAAATGCATGTAAATGAACTTGGCGGCGTTGCGGAAATCCTGCGTTCCCCCCGCCCCGGCGTATCGTCCGCTGAAAATGAAGGAGTCGTTGTTCCACTCGGCGGGAAGGGCGCCGGAGAGCTGGCGGTTGTATTTCTGCAACGTGTCGAGCGACACCTGGCCGACGATGGTCGAAGTGTACGTGTTGTAAGTCGGAGCGCCGAAGTGGTTCTGCGCGGAGAGGACAGTGGTGAGGAAGAACAGTGATGAAAGTGTTGTCAGGATTCGCATAGGTGTCTCGTTCAGTTGCTAGTCGTGCTTGTTACCCGGAAGCCGTTCACGGTTGTATCTCTTCTAACGCTTTTTTCAACGTGATGATTTCCGGCAGGTCCTTTCGGGCCATGACCATGAGATAGTAATTGCGGTTGAACAGTAGCGCCCCCGCCCTTGTATATTCGCTGAATCGCGGATGGGAAGCAAGCTCGGCATCATGCCCCATGTCCGGCGCCACGTCGAGACCGTTCTTGGAATAGAGAACGAGAACGTCCGGCGACTGCCGCATGACTCGGTCGGCGGAAAATCCTTCGCGGGCGGTGCGGACGTCGTTGAGACCGATGAGGTCGATGCTCCGGAAGCCCGAGTAGAACGGGATGGCGCCCGCGTCGCCGCAGGCGAGTGTCCGCTGCTCCGGCTGACGGAACACCGTGTTGAGCGCTTTGCCGAGGGGAATGTTCGCTCGGTTCATCCCCCGGCTGTATTCGCGTGCCTCGGTGTCGACCGTAGCGAACGTTGCCGTGAAGATGACCGTCATTGCCAGCGCCGCACCTGCGGGAGTGATCACCGGGGACGAGGGGAAATACCCCTTGTGGGTGGGCAGGATCATCAACAGCACGAGCGGGAAGTACGGCACCAGGTACCGGTGGGCCGTACCCATTATGGGATCCACTCCCAGGTAGAACAGGAGAATCACGGCCACGGGCACGAGCGCCAGCGCCAGGTTGGACGGAGCCCGATGCCGGGCCCGGTGAATCACTGCCAGAATCGAAGGGACGGCGCAATAGATCAGGACGAACGATGCGACGTAGGACAGTCCCTGCGGATCGAGAAATCCCCCCTTGTGCTTGATGTAAAACGGGTTGGGCAGCAGGTAGCCG
>JALUUP010000434.1 GCA_027021285.1 Bacteroidota bacterium
TCCGTTGTCGGGTATTGCATCCGTCTCTCGGATACGCCGCCCGGTTTCAAGACCCGGCCGGTAACGGAAGTGGTGGACGAGGAGCCCATCCTGTCCGGCGAAGTGCTTCGGTTGGTGAAGTGGGTCACGGACTACTACTGTTGCAGCTTGTACGATGCAATCAAGGCGTCCCTGCCGCAGGGCATCGAGATCGAAACCGAGCGCTACGCGCACATCTTGACCAATGACGTGGAAGGCGCGTTGGATCGCTACGCGCGTTCAAAGGCAAAACACGCGCTTCTCGAAACACTCGCCTCGGGCGAATACGTGTCGTTTTCCGATCTCGAGGCGCTTACCGGTGTTTCCAACATCGGGAATCACATGCAGGCGCTTGAACGGGAAGGGCTCGTGCGTGTCGAAACGGTAATGGAACGCCCCAAGGTTCGACCCAAGAAAATCTCCCACGCGCGCCTGCTTTTCCCGTGGACCCGCGAGGAAAAAATGCGGGAGGCGGTGACGATCCTGGAGAAACGCGCGCCCAAGCAGGTCAACGTCCTTGCAGCGTTGTACAGCGCGTATAAACAGGGAGAAGAGTCGCTGCCGCTCGCGGAGCTCCTGAAGAGGGCAGGAGCGTCGTCGGGAACGGTCCGATCGCTGGTGGAAAAGGAGATGGTCACCATCGAACAGGTGGAAGAGATACGCCGTTATGCATCCCATTTCATGGAAAAATTCGTTCAACACGTTCTCAATCCTGACCAACAGCGGGCGTTGGACAAGGTCACGACGTATATCGACAAGGGGGAATTCGAAGCGTTCCTGCTGTACGGCGTTACGGCCAGCGGGAAAACCCAAGTGTATATCGAGACGCTCCGACATGCCCTGGACGCCGGTAAAACCGCGCTCGTTCTCGTTCCGGAAATCGCGCTTACCCCTCAGCTCGTGTACCGGTTTACATCGGTTTTCGGTGATGACGTTATCGTCATGCACAGCCGCATGGGACTCGGGGAGCGGTACGATGCCTGGCGCCTGGTGCGCGAGGAAAAAGTTCGTGTTGTTGTGGGCGTGCGGTCGGCGGTGTTCGCGCCGTTGAAAAACATTGGCGTCGTCATCGTGGACGAGGAGCACGAGGCCACGTACAAGCAATCGGACATGACACCGCGGTACCACGCCCGGGATGTAGCCGTCGTGCGTGCGCGTTTCAACAACTGCCCGGTGGTCCTGGGTTCCGCCACCCCGTCGGGGGAAAGCTGGCACAACTCGGCGGAACAGAAGTACCATCGTGTCTGTTTGCCCAGGCGGGTCGAGAATATTCCCATGCCCCGGATTGTCGTGGTCGATCTTCGTGAAGCCCGGAAAGCGGGGACCCTTCACGGGTCGCTCTCCGAAGAATTAATCGACGCCGTGCGCGCGCGACTGAAGAAGGAAGAAGGCGTCATTCTCTTGCAGAACCGCCGGGGTTACGCACCCCATCTCGAATGCCGCGATTGCGGTCACGTCGAATCCTGCGACAATTGCAGTATCTCGCTCACGTACCATAAAGTTCAACACCGGCTGCGCTGTCATTACTGCGGGGCCTCCCGTCCCGTCCCCGAGGCATGCCCGCGGTGCGGAGGGACGGACATCGAAACAGTAGGAACGGGTACACAGCGCGTGGAAGAAGACCTGGAGCGATACCTCCCGGGGGCACGGGTAATTCGGATGGACCTGGACACGACTACACACAAGAGAGCGTTTGATACGTATCTCTCCGCTTTTGCCGATCGTCAGGCGGATATCCTGCTCGGCACCCAGATGGTGGCGAAGGGACTGGACATCCCGCATGTTACACTGGTGGGTGTGATCAACGCGGATAACCAGCTCTTTCTCCCGGATTTTCGTTCCGGCGAACGCACCTTCCAGCTTCTTACGCAAGTGTCGGGACGCTCCGGGCGAACTTCCGCCGAGGGTGAAGTCATCATTCAGACCGCCCACCCGGATCACCCTGTCATTCAAAAAGTCGTACGCCATGATTACGAGTTGTTCATCGGAGAGGAGCTCGACGTCCGGCGAAAGTTGAATTATCCCCCGTACACACGATTGGTACTCCTGGAATGCAGCGGCAGTGACGAGAGCAAGACCGCCGCCGCCGCCGCCCGTCTTGCGGAGATGATACCGAAGCAATCGAAACTGCTCTCCAGGAGCGAGGTGGCCCCTGCCGCGATATACAAGGTCAACCGCCGCTACCGCTTCCATATTCTCCTGCGGGTGCGGAAAAGCGCGGACCCCGGGAACAGGTTGTTTCGCGCGTATATTTACACCGTCATACAAAAATGGCATGCCGAGAAAGAGCATCGCGGAGTCCGGTTGACGATCGATGTGGATCCACAGGAGTTCATGTAACAATGGCGACGCCCTATGAATATCTCCGCGATCTTCAGGGAAAACCGGAACGCCTCGTTGCGGGCGTAATGTCCGGAACCTCGATTGATGGAATCGACGTGGCTCTTGTGGTTGTGCGCGGATATGGCGCGGCTACCGAATGGACGCTGGAGGGGAAAGGAGTTTACACGTTCCCGGAGGATGTTCGGGCATTATTGAGAAAGAACGCCATCCCCGAGACCAGTTCGGTTGAGGAGATATCCGCGTTGCACGCCGTACTGGGACGGCTCTATGCGGACGCGGTCCTGCGCTGCGTCGAAGCAAGTGGGTTGCGGACGGAGGAACTTGATCTTGCGGGCATTCATGGACAGACACTGTTCCATCACCCAGATGCCACAATGCTTGGAGAGCACTCGGTCCGGTTTACGTTCCAGATCGGATCGGGAGCGGAGGCGGCGCATCGCCTCGGGGTTCCGGTCATCGTGGACTTTCGCAGCTCGGACGTGGCGGCGGGAGGACAAGGCGCGCCGCTTGTTCCGTACGTGGACGCCCTTCTCTTCAGGTCGGACGAGAGGAATCGCGTACTCGTAAACATCGGGGGAATAGCCAATCTGACGATCCTGGCCAGCGGTTCCTCGATCCAGGATGTCGTGGCGTACGACGCGGGTCCCGGGAACTGCCTCGTGGATGCCATGATGCGGCGGTTTTTCGGGAAACCGTTCGACGACGGAGGGATGACTGCCGCACGCGGCACAGTCGTCGAAGGGTTGTTGCATCGCATGCACGAGCATCCGTTTTTTCGACAGCGACCGCCGAAGTCGACGGGGACGGATGTCTTTGGCGAGTCGTTCCTGGACCGGATTCTCGACTTCCCGGAAGCGAGGAAATGGTCACCCGAGGATCTCGTTGCAACCGCCACGTACTTCACGGCGGAAATTATCGCCCGAGCTGTTCTCGAATACGATTTGCCTGAATGCGAGGTGCTGATCGGCGGGGGTGGAACAAGAAACAAAACCCTGATGGATCACCTCGCGGATCTCCTGCCGGGGATGGACGTATCGAGCTTGTCAGTAGTCATCGATCCCGACATAAAAGAGGCGTTTTGTTTCGCCGTTTTAGCCAATGAATGGCTCTTCGGGCAGCCCGCTAACATACCGAATGTTACCGGCGCCCGGCGCCCGGCGCTGCTCGGTGCTTGTTATTTCCCTTTATAAGCCGGATTGGGTTTACCGCTCAACCATGCGTAATATTTACCATGCACGCCATAATGATACGGGTTGAAAATTACAATTGTCCTTAATGTAACCTCTTGTTTTTGAAGGATTTGCAGAAAAAGACTCAAGCAATTTTTTAATCAAAAAAAAGCACAAACCCACTTGACAAATTGTATAAAACGCCGTAACTTTCGAACCGCCTTTTGACCTTAATTCAACCAATTGGCAATCACTCATACATGTTAAATTCGCTCTCACCGTGGTTGTGTTTGATTCCGTATTGCATGTTCTGATATCAGTGAAGAAAGCGCAAGGTGAGATTCATAGTTCTTAATTACGTAGTCCATTTTACACATACATTTCCGTCTTTATAGGAAAAGATTTACTACCAGGAGTTTAGATGCACATCGAGCGCAGGTACACTCGTCCTGATACCGACCCCTTTGACATGTTCAAGTACACCCGCCGTTCCTCGATCCTCAGGAATCCTGACGGCAGTGTTGTCTTTGCCATGGAAAACATCGAGGTCCCGGAGCACTGGTCACAGATGGCGACAGATATCCTGGCCCAGAAATATTTCCGAAAAACCGGTGTGCCCCAGTATGATGCGGAAGGTAACCCCGTGCTCGATGAAAACGGAAATCAGGTTCTGGGAGGCGAGCGCAGTATCAGGGAAGTTGTGGGCCGGATGGCGGGAACCTGGACGCATTGGGGAAGGAGCTACAATTACTTCGACACGGAGGAAGACGCGGACGCTTTTCATGATGAAATATGTTACATGCTTTTGCGGCAGATGGGTGCGCCGAATTCCCCTCAGTGGTTCAATACCGGTCTTGCGTGGGCATACAACATCACCGGGCAATCGCAGGGGCATTACTACGTCGATCCCGATACCGGCGATATCGTCAGGTCCAAGGACGCGTACACGCATCCCCAGCCACACGCCTGTTTCATCCAATCCGTGGAAGACGACCTGGTCAATGACGGCGGCATTTTCGATCTCGTAACGCGGGAAGCCCGTGTATTCAAGTACGGATCCGGCACCGGGAGCAACTTCAGCAAGCTGCGCGCGAAAGACGAAGCGCTTTCCGGTGGCGGCAAGAGCTCCGGCTTGATGTCGTTTCTGAAAGTATTCGATCGGGCGGCGGGTGCGGTGAAATCCGGGGGCACGACCCGGCGGGCGGCGAAGATGGTGGTACTGGATATCGATCACCCGGACATCGAGGAATTCATCGACTGGAAAATGTTCGAAGAGCAGAAGGTTGCCAGCATGGTGTCGGGCAGTCGTATTTGTCGCCTGCATTTGCAAAATATCATGCGGATCGCCCGCGAGACGGAGAACACGGATTATCGAAAAAACCGGCTTCTCGCGGAAGCCGTACGCAAAGCGCGCGGCGCAGCAGTGCCGATGAGTTACATTCTCCGCGTGCTGCGGTTGGTGGAGCTCGGTAAAACGGAAATCGACTTTCCTGTGTTTAACACGCATTACGAATCCGAGGCATACGCGACGGTCAGCGGCCAGAACGCGAACAACAGCGTTCGGGTCACAAACGACTTCTTGCGGGCGGTCGAAGAGGATCTCGAGTGGCACTTGCGGTACAGGACGACGGGAAAAGTGGCGAAAACGATCCGGGCCCGTGAACTGTGGGACAAGATATCCCTTGCTACCTGGGCAAGCGCCGACCCGGGCATCCAGTACGATACGACGATCAACGAGTGGCACACGTGCCCCGTGGACGGTCGTATCAACGCGAGCAATCCCTGCTCGGAGTACATGTTCCTGGATGATACGGCATGCAACCTCGCTTCCCTCAACCTGAAGCATTTCCTGGACGCTGCCACAGGGGAGTTCGATGTCGAGAGCTTCCGGCACGCCGTGCGGTTGTGGACGATCGTACTGGAGATCTCCGTGCAAATGGCCCAGTTTCCCAGCCGGGAGGTCGCCATGAAAAGCTACCAGTTCCGCACGCTCGGTCTCGGTTATGCCAACCTGGGGACGATCCTCATGATGTCCGGTATTCCCTACGACAGTGAAAAGGGGCGCGCCATCGCCGGTGCCATTACGGCCGTTATGTGCGGCGAAGCATACGCGACGAGCGCGGAAATGGCGCGCGATCTCGGTCCGTTCCCCAGGTTCGCGCAGAATCGCGAACACATGCTTCGGGTGATCAGGAACCATCGTCGTGCCGCATACAATACGAACGAAAACGAATACGAGGGGCTGACCATCACGCCTCAAGGCATCAAGCCGGAATTCTGCCCGGAAAACCTGGTCGCCGCTGCCCAGCGTGTGTGGGATCATGCGCTGGAGCTGGGTGAACGACACGGATATCGCAATGCCCAGGTGACGGTCATCGCGCCGACCGGCACGATCGGGCTGGTCATGGACTGCGATACAACCGGTATCGAGCCGGATTTCGCAATCGTCAAGTTCAAGAAGCTGGCGGGCGGCGGATACTTCAAGATCGTGAACCAAAGCGTTCACAAAGCGCTGGAAATGCTGGGGTACACCGAGCGCCAGATCGAGGATATCGAGAAGTACACCCGTGGACATGGGACGTTCGTGGGTTCCCCGCATATCAACCGGGAAACGCTGAAGATGAAGGGGTTCACGGACGAGAAGATCGACCAGTTGGAAAAAGAACTCGACAACGTGTTCGAAATCAAATTTGCTTTCAACAAGTGGTTCTTGGGAGAAGAGTTCTGCGCACAGCTCGGTTTTTCCAGCAACGAGCTGAACTCGCCGACGTTCAACATGTTGACGGCGCTTGGTTTTACGAAGGAAGAAATCGAGGAAGCCAACCGGTACATCTGCGGCACGATGACGATCGAAGGCGCGCCGCATCTCAAGGAGGAGCACTACCCGGTTTTTGATTGCGCCAACCGGTGCGGGCGAATCGGCCGGCGCTACATCAGTTATGAAGCGCATATACAGATGATGGCAGCTGTCCAGCCGTTCATCTCCGGCGCGATTTCCAAGACCATCAACATGCCTGCGGACGCGACGATCGAAGACGTGTCGCGCGCGTACATGCTCTCGTGGAAACTCATGGTCAAAGCCAACGCCCTGTACCGCGACGGTTCCAAGCTTTCCCAGCCGCTGAGCTCGGTCAGTGACGAAGAGGAAGATGAGCTGACGCTGATCGGGAAGGACCCGGAAGACGTTGACGAGCGCGTTGGCCCAAAGGAGATCCAACAGGCGGTGGCAAAGCGGCCGGTACGGCGCAAGTTGCCGGCCAGGCGGCAGGGCTACGTGCGCGAAGCCGTCGTCGGGGGACACAAGGTGTATCTCCGCACCGGTGAATACCCGGACGGCACACTCGGCGAGATTTTCATCGACATGTACAAAGAAGGCGCGTCGTTCAAGGGATTGCTCAACTGCTTCGCCGTTCTTGCGTCGAAGGCGTTGCAGTACGGCGTTCCCCTCCAGGAACTGGTGGATTCGTTTACCTTTACGCGTTTCGATCCCGCCGGCTCGGTGATCGGGCATGAAAGCATCAAGAACGCGACGTCCATTCTCGATTACGTTTTCCGCGATCTTGGATACGAATACCTGAACATCACGGATTTCGTTCACGTCAAGTCGGTTGACGAGGAACGGGAGAAGCCGTTGAGCGGGTTCAACACACCGCCGCAACTGGTCGCCAGCACGCAGAAAGCAGCCAGTGTGGCCGTGACCGTTGGTGAAACGGAAACGACCGGGGATCCGAACTATGCAACCGCCCGTGTCCAGGGATATACGGGTGAGCAGTGCAATAACTGCGGATCCATGCGGGTCAAACGGAACGGCGCCTGTACGGTCTGTGAAGATTGTGGTTCCACCACCGGGTGTTCGTAAAACCGACCGGTAACACGATCATTCTTTACGGGGAGGTATTCGGTAATGAATGCCTCCCCGTAGTATTTTAAGGCATGGAACCGATGCGGATCTATTTCATCACGGGCGAAGATGTTTTTTACGTGATACGGCTTTTCAGACGTTTTCTCGCTCTCTGGGACGGTTCGGATATCGAAATCGCTGGAACA
>JALUUP010000435.1 GCA_027021285.1 Bacteroidota bacterium
AAAGACGAGGAGGAAAGGAGAAAACGGCGTTTAAAATTCCATCCAAGTGTTCACAGGAAATCGCCCCGTTCGATCCTGATTACACTTGTTCTCCTTGCGTTGATCATCATTGTGTATTTTACACTCTCCCAATGACGGGAGTGAGGTCCTGAATATCGGATGATTCGAAAACTGCCTGCATACATAGCGAACCAGATTGCCGCCGGTGAAGTCGTTCAGCGGCCGGAATCCGTGGTCAAGGAGCTTGTCGAAAACGCGATCGATGCCGGCGGAGATATGATTGAAATTATTATCGCCGGCGCGGGAAAGAACCTGATCCAGGTGATAGACAATGGAAGCGGCATGAGCGAGGAAGACGTACTCATGGCGTTCGAGCGTCACGCGACCAGTAAGATCGAGACCGTTGAAGACTTGCAAGCCATCAAGACGTTCGGGTTTCGCGGCGAGGCGTTGTCTTCGATTGCGTCAATCGCACAGGTTGAACTGAAAACCCGACGCGAGGAGGACGACGTGGCGACGCACGTCCGCATCTCGGGAAGCGAGGTGGAGGAAGTTACGAAGGCGCAGGCACAGGTCGGCACTTCCGTGACGGTCAAGAACCTGTTCTTCAACACCCCGGCCCGCCGCCACTTTCTCAAATCCAACTCGACGGAGTTCCGGCATATATCTGATACCGTCCAGAAATACGTTCTCGCCTATCCGAATATCCATTTCAAGTTCAAGAGCGACGGACAAGTGATCCTCGATGTTCCTCCTGGTTCTCTTGTCGAAAGGGTGAAAGTCTTGTTTGGAGAAAAGATCGCTTCTTCGCTCATCGAGGTGGAAGAGCATACGGATACGCTTTCCGTTTCCGGTTTTATCGGGCGGCCGAACGACGCGCGCAAGACCCGTGGACAGCAGTTTCTCTTTCTGAACACTCGTCCCATCATCAACCGGTCCATAAACCACGCCGTGTTCAAGGCGTACGAGCACCTCATCGATCCGAACTCCGAGTATCCGATGTACATTCTTTTTCTGAATGTGGATACCCGGATGGTGGACGTGAATGTTCATCCGCAGAAACTCGAGGTAAAATTTTCCGACGACCGTCACGTGTACAATCTCGTGCAGGCCGTCGTGCGCCAGGGGTTGTACCGCAACGATTTGACACCATCGCTCAAGTTCCGCGAGCAAGGCGCGACCGGGGAGCGTCGGATAGTACACGGGAGAGAACTATCCAGCGATTCGGATGATTGGGAATTCCCGATGAGGGATGCAAAGACCTCCCCTCCATCCGCCGAACCGGAATACCGTGAGCGTACGGTATTGTCGTCTCCTCGTGACCGGGAGGAAATGGAGAAATCGATCAACGAGTTGTTTCGGTCGCTCGATGAAACGATGAAACACGGTGTCGGAAGGAGGATGGATCAGGGTGAGCTGCTGATCGATAAAGAAAAGCTGACCGACGCGGTGCCGGATACGCACATGTTGTGGCAGTTGCACAACAAGTACATCCTGGCTCCCATCAAATCGGGTCTGATGATCATCGACCAGCACGTTGCACATGAACGAATCCTCTATGAAAAGGCCCTGCACATGATGGAAAACGCTCTGCCTTTTTCCCAGCAGCTTTTGTTTCCGCACTCGATGCGTATTGTCCCCGGTGACTTTACACTCCTGGAGGAACTCCAACCGGACCTGGAACGAATGGGATTCGTTCTCAAGCTCGAGCCGCCGAACTTCGTTACGGTTGAAGGTGTTCCACAGGATGTACGGGTGGGAATGGAAGAGCGTATTCTCGAGGAGCTGCTTGAACAGTTTAAAGAATATCACGCTATGGAAAAGACCGATCAGCGGGATAGTCTCGCCGCTTCGTTTGGATGCCGCGCCGCCATCAAATCTGGTGAAAAGCTCTCGCCGGGGGAAATGCAGGTATTGATCGACCAGCTTTTCGCCACAAAGATGCCTTATGTTTGCCCGCACGGCCGGCCTGTCGTTATCAAGCTCTCCCTTGCCGAGCTCGACAGGCGTTTCGGTCGGACGAGTTGAATACAGGTAACGATATTGCGGTGAACAGTGTTTTTACCAGCATGGAAACCGGGCGGTTAGGCCGATACGAACCCCTTTAGTATTTTACAGGAGGGATACCTGCGGTCACTGGTTGAACAAATGGTAGGACACGGATGCAGCGAGAGAAAGGAATGATTTTCTGTATTACGCGAACCGGGATGTGATCGCGGCCGGTAACAGGTCCTTCACTACATTGCTTCTAACAAAAGAATGGATATATCATGAGTCTCCACGGTAATAACAGTTCGTTCAACGGAAGAAAGGACGAATTCGAAAAGGCGAAGCGCGCCTGGGAGGAGAAAGTCAAGTCGGCAAAGACGACCGGCATGAAATTCACGTCGGTAAGTGGCGAGGAGGTAAAGCCGCTCTATACGCCGGAAGATGTAGAGAATCTTGATTACATTGACGACCTTGGGTTCCCGGGTGAATTTCCATATACGCGGGGAATACATCCCAACATGTACCGGGGACGAATTTGGACCATGCGGCAGTTCGCCGGATTCGGGACACCGGAGGATACGAACCAGCGATTCAAGTACCTCCTGAGGAAGGGACAAACCGGGCTTTCCACCGCGTTCGACTTGCCGACGCTCATGGGACGAGATGCCGATGATCATTTCTCGAAAGGCGAAGTTGGGATCTGCGGCGTCGCGATCAGCTCGCTCGCGGACATGGAGACGCTGTTCGACGGAATTCCGCTGGACAAGGTCTCGACTTCGATGACGATCAATTGCTCCGCGATCAATATTTACGCGTTCTACCTCGTTGTCGCGGAAAAACAGGGTGTGCCCTTCAACCTCTTGCGTGGAACGCTTCAGAACGACATCCTCAAGGAATACATCGCGCAAAAGGAATGGATCTACCCTCCTCGCCCGTCCATGCGCATCATCACCGACATGATCGAATGGTCCACGAAGGAAGCGCCGAAGTTCAACACTGTTTCCGTGAGCGGGTACCACATTCGTGAGGCCGGAAGCACGGCGTCGCAGGAACTGGCTTTTACGCTGGCGGATGGGTTCGCGTACATCGAGGCGTGCCTGGAGCGTGGAATGGATATAGATTCCTTCGCACCGAGGATTTCGTTTTTCTTCAATTCCCACCTCGACTTCTTCGAGGAGATTGCAAAGTTCCGTGCTGCACGGAGGATCTACGCACGGCGCATGCGCGACCGGTACGGGGCGAAAAACCCGCGAAGCTGGCTCCTTCGTTTCCATACACAGACTGCGGGATGTACATTGACCGCCCAGCAACCGGAGAACAACATCGTCAGGACCGCGTTCCAGGCGCTGGCGGGTGTGCTGGGAGGGACGCAATCGCTTCACACGAACTCCATGGACGAAACGCTGGCGCTGCCCAGTGAAAAAGCCGTGAAGATCGCGTTGCGGACTCAACAGTTGATCGCGTTCGAGACGGGCGTGATAAATACCGTCGACCCGCTGGGTGGAAGCTACTACGTGGAAGCGCTCACGGAGAAAATCGAACAACAGGCGGAAGAGTATTTCGAAAAGATCGATGCACTCGGTGGAGTTATACCCGCCATTGAAATGGGATTCTTCCAGCGTGAGATCGCCGAAGCGGCGTACCGGTATCAAACAGAACTGGAACGCAAGGAAAAGTACATCGTCGGTGTGAATGAATTCGTGGACGAGGATGAAAAGATTGACATTCCTATTCTGAACATTCCTCCTGAAGTCGAGCAAATACAGGTCCAGCGTTTGGCGGATCTTCGAGAAAGCAGGGACAACGTCAAGGTGAAAGAATCGCTGGATGCCCTGCGTCGCGCTTGTGAGGACGGTTCCAACCTGATGCCTCCCATGCTCGATTGCGCCCGCGCATACGTAACCCTGCAGGAAATGACCGATACCATGAAGGAAATCTTTGGTGTGTACGAGGAACAGGCGGTGTTTTAATGCTGGGAGAAGCAGAGGCCGACATATAGAACCCCTGGTACTGAGTGCGAACGGTATGGTCTTCCCCCAAGTGCATGGATGAAATCGCTGATCGAGTCAGGCGCGTGAGGTCCACCTTTTCCACAGGGCGGAGAGGATCGGCGCGCTCTTAATCGTCAGCAGCATAAACAACGCGCCCCCGATTAAATCGATAACGTAATGATATCGCAGGTACACCGTGGCGATGATGAGCAGCGTCCCGGCGATCCATAACGGCCACCGGATCTTGGAATGATATTTCGCCGCAAGGTACATGACGATAAGTGTGATATCCGTATGCCCGCTTGGGAAGACATCCCTCTGCACGACATTTATCGGCGACGACGTCCCGGCGGGGATGGATTCTCCGATATTGACAATCTCCCGAAGAATATCGGTAAGCCACAACCCCGGCAGCTCCTGTGATATCGCGTGAAAATCATGAAGGGTGAATCGTGGACCGACAGCCGGAACAAGGAAGTACCCGATGTACGAGAGGTAGAATCCATACACGATGATGAAGAGCGTTTCTTCGAACGCCTGGTAGTCTTTTCGCTTGGCCAGTTCGATGCCAAGGATAACAGGCAACAGGTAGAATGACGTGTAAACAATCTGGAGGATCTCAGTGATCAGCGGGTGCGCAAATTGGTATATCCACCGGGTAGGATGAACGCCGAACAGGTAGTAGTCGATGGCGATGAGCGACTGATCGTAGTCGGTGGGATGGATGGGGTGTACCATCAGGTACAGTTCTTTGAAGACCACGGCAATAGTAATGATCGAGTACACCAATCGGAGATAGACGACCTTTTCTATCCGGTCGCGCGATAGATAACTGATTGCGTAAACAAGTATTGTCCCGGCCGTGTTCACGAGAACGATCCAGCGCCATTCAGGGACACGCGAATGGTACACAATGCTGAGGATCGAGAGGAACGTGTAGAACGAGATGTTCACCACGTCCACGATGTGCAACGGACGCAGGAACGATATCAGGGCCGAGGAGCGCGGTTGCGTGTTGGCTGAGGGAGTCCTTTGATCCATGCAGCGGTGTCGGTCAGTTGAGATAGATCAGCGAGCAGAACGAGAGGTATATGAGAATGCCGAGTGCGTCGTTGGTCGTGGAGATGAACGGACCTGTTGCGATGGCAGGATCAAAATTCAATTTGTGGAGGATGTAGGGAACCCCGGCGCCCACGACAGTAGCGTTAATGACCACGGTGATCAGGGAGAGTGCGAGCGTGATGCCGAACATCACGTCCGATGTCCAAATAGATACGATGAGAAGAATAATCACACCGATAGCGAGACCGTTTAATAACGCAGAGAGGAATTCCTTTCCGATGCGAAGAAGCGTGTGTCCGTATTCCGTTTCGCCGGTGGCAATGTCGCGCACGACGACGGCGGCCGCCTGGTTGCCCGATATCCCTCCCATGGCCATGACGATTGGAATGAAAAACGCTGATGCTACGACCTGCTTCAGGGTTGCATCGAAGCTCATCAGGACAAGCGCCGCAACGATTTCGCCAACGAGACCGAGCAACAACCATGGAAGACGCGTTCGCATGACACCGGTGATTCCGCGCCGCGGATCCTCACCGCTCAAGCCCGACATGCGCTGGAGATCTTCCTGCGCTTCTTCATCGATGACGTCGGCGATGTCGTCGAAATTGATAACACCGACCACCCGGTTATTCTCGTCTGTTACCGGAATGGCGATAAGGTCGTATTTCCTCATGACGTTGGCCACGTCTTCCTGATCGACATCGACCCGAACGAAGATCACCTCGGGATCCATGATATCTTCCAGACGCTTGTACGAAGGATTCAGTAGCAGGGCTTTCAAGCTGACAACACCAACAAGCTGTTCATCCTCGCCCGTAACAAAAATGGCGTAGATGTCTTCCGTCTCTTCCGCGAGTTCGCGGACAGCTTCCGTGGCATCCTGAACCGTGGCAGTGGTTGGGAGGGCAATAAACTCCGTCCCCATGATTCCGCCCGCGGAGTCTTCCGGGTACCGAAGCAGTTTTTTCAGTTCGTCGGAATCTTCTTCGGGAAGCGTATCAAGCACTTTATCAGCAACTTCCTTGGGAAGCTCGGCGACGATATCCGTAGCGTCGTCCGATTCCAGTTCATCCACGATTTTCGACAACCGTGGATGGGGAATACGGTCGAGCAGGTGATCTCTCGTTGTTTCCTCGACCTCCACCAGAACCTGGCTGGCTGTTTCAGCGTCCATCAGCTCGAGGATGTACGCGGATTCGTCCTGATTGAGATGGTCAATGATCTCGGCTATATCCGCAGGGTGAAGGTCTGCGAGGATGTTGATCAATGCGCCGCGCTGCTTGCTATCGATCAAGTCGCGGATATCATCCAGGAGCTCATCATCGGCCTGGAGCGTTGATGTCAGCACTCCATCGATGGAGTCGAATTCGCTCTGCTCGTCTTTATCCTGATCTGGTTTGTCAGTCATTGGTCGTGATTTCATTGGCCAGAAAAATGAAGTCGTCGATGGTCAACTCTTCCGGCCTGCGACCCAAGTACTGTGTCAGTGAATCCGGAAGTTCATCAGCGATCTTCATATACTTCAGACAATTTAGCATTGTTTTCCGTCTTTTCCCGAAGGTGCCTCGGACGATGCGGCGGAACGCGTCGATGTCGCGAATCTTCGCAACGCGCGAGTTCTCAAACGAAAGATGCAAAACGGCGGACGTGACTTGGGGTCGCGGTGTGAAGACGGTCGGCGGAACCGTGAACAACATGGCCACGTCGCAATATACCTGTGTCATCACGGAAAGAATGCCGTACTGTTTTGTTCTCGGATGTGCGACCAATCGCTCTGCGACTTCTTTCTGCATCATGAGGACGGCATCCGTAATGACATCAGCCTGATCGAAGAGGTGAAAGAGAATCTGGCTTGTCAGGTAGTACGGAAGGTTACCGATGATCCGACACGGGAGCGTGCGCAAACCGAGAGACCGGAAATCTATATGCAAAATATCATGTTGGAGAATGCGTAGGTTTGGAAAATCACGGGTCAATTCGTTGAGAATGGTAATCGCACGCTTGTCGATTTCCACGGCGATGATTTCCGCACCGCTTGCTTCAAGGTAGCGGGTCAGCATACCGGTCCCCGCGCCGATTTCAACAATGCTCTCGCCGGGTTGCGGGTCGAGCGCGCGAACGATCCTCCGAGCGGTATTCGGGTCCGTGAGAAAGTTTTGGCCCAGCGATTTTTTCGGTTGTAGTTTCACAGAGCCAAAAAATACTTAGATGTGGATTGCGGTCAAAGCTATAGGGCTCGTATTTTCAGTTGTTATGTCGCAGGATATTCACCAATATCGTAACAGGAGCAACTGGTATTCGAACGACAGGGAGCACGCGTATTCGTGAGTGAAAAATTCAGATCGGGTTTTGTCGGAATATTTGGTTTGCCGAACTCCGGTAAATCGACGCTGTTGAACAATATCCTCGGTACGAAGCTTTCCATCGTAACCAAGAAACCGCAGACGACACGACGACGGGTTCTCGGTATTCTCAACGGGCCTGATCACCAGGTGATATTTG